>NZ_SLWB01000009.1 GCF_004340205.1 Acetobacteroides hydrogenigenes | reverse complement strand
TTGCTATTCTCACGTCTTCTTTTCTGATTAATGGTCGCAAACTTACCGAATCATGGTAAATTTCACTGGCCATTCCTGTGCTGCAAACATACGAGGCTAAGCCCCATGTATTCTTCTTTCGCCACGAAGTGGCAGCATATACTAGCCTAAGGCAGCGCCCATAGCCGTCAAACTAAGGATTTTGTTCAACGCTTAAATGCATAATCAAGGCAGTTTATCCCCTCCTCGGGAGGGGCAATGCCGTTAAGTTAAGGAAAAACTTTTCCTCGGAGTGTCATCCCGTGCTTGTCACGGGATCTAAAGACTGCCCGAAGGGCCTTTTTTTAGAATCTATTGGATTCTAGTTTAGATTCCGGGACAAGCCCGGAACCGAGCAACGCGAGTTCGGCGTAGCCAATGACAGCCTTGATTGAGCGAATCTCTTAACTTAACGACATTGCACGGTAGGGGTAGGGTGGGTTAAGGACGCTAGATGAAGTGAAAAATGTTGATATAGACGAACAAACCCACCCGCCCAAGCGGGAGAATAACGTGCTGCTATTGGGCGTTTATTCTTTAGATTTTGGCTTAGCCTGAAGGCTAGGAGCAGCACTCCTACTCCTCCTTCGCCAAAGCCACCCCCTTCTCCTGCTTCTTCCCAAACCGCTCCTTGATAATCTCCTTCAGCTCCAGCTGCTCGTCGTAGCTCAGCTTCATCACCATATCGTCGATGAACAGCTCCTCCTTCATGCGCAGCTGCTGTAGCGGAACATCCCGCTCGGCATCCGCAGCGCTGGGAACCCACTCCAGCAGGTCGTTGGGCGTGCATCCAAACTTCAGGCACATGCGCTCCAGCTCCTGAAGCCGCACAATTCGTGCCGTCTGAAATATAATCCGGTGAATGGTTGTGTCCTTGTAGCCCATCTGGGCGAGAAACTTTCGGGGTTGGCGCACCCCCGCAGCCGTAAAAATTCTTTTCAGATTTAGGTAAAGCATAGCGTATCGTTTTTAGGGTGGTTCGTTTAGCCGTGGCTCCCTCTGCCGCTAGAGCTAGCCCAAAGGAGACCGCGCATTTCTAATGCTCTAATCTATAAAATAGTTTGATAGGTTGTAGCTGGCGGTACAAAAATTCCGCACCAGCCTCCACTAGTAGGCGGATGGCATCCCCAAGTTTTGCCCCTATGGTTCTCTCTAGGCAGATGTCATCCCGTATCGGCGTGCGCGTATCCTTTAGTAGTAGCAGAAATCGAATAAGAAGGATAGTATGGTTTTTAATAAGCAGATAGTGCTTTATAACCAGCCGATATATATTTATAACTATTCGATAGATGTCCTTAACAGGTAGGTGATATTTTATAACCAATCGATTACCATCTTTTACAAGTCACTGGATGCTTATAGCTAAGTGGAAGATTTTTACAAGAAGGTGGTGTTGGTTTTCCACAAGGCGATGCCGGTTTTTTATGAAGCAGCAAATATTTTTTACTACGTGATGTTGTTTTATAAGTAGGAGTATGCGTTCTTTTAGTAGTAGAATGTTGCCCATATAGAGGATGTTCGACTTTAGAAAAGGAGACGTGACGCTATAAGGCTATCATCGGTAGGCGTATAAAAAGCGCAGGTGCCAAAGCATTTGTCGGGTGTCTCCCCAAACCCCTGCTCCGGCACCTGCGACCTTGTGCTCTTCTACCAAACCTAGCCTCTAAAGTCTAGTGTCTAATATCTTGTGTCTTGATACATGATACATGATACGTGTATCGTGCGTTGTGATACGTTACTTCTTCACCACCTTTACCTCAAACAGCTTCGGCCAGTTCTTCCCCGTAACGTATACCTTGCCGGTGGCCTTGTGGTAGGCAATGCCGTTAAGAACGTCTGTGGTTTCCGAGTAATCCTCCCTAGAAAGTAGGTTGCTAAAGTCGATATATCCCAACACTTTCCCGGTCTCTGGGTCTATACGGGCAACCTTATCCGCTTGGTAGATGTTGGCCCACAGCTCGCCGTCGATGTACTCCAGCTCGTTAATGTACTCTACGGCACCAACGTTGTCGTATACCTCAATGCGGCCTTTTTCGGTAAGGTTTGCCGGATCAACTATGCGAATGGCCCTGGTGCCATCGCTTTGGTAGAGCACCTTTCCGTCGGTGGTCAAGCCCCATCCCTCTCCGGCATAGGTAAACTCGCCAATTCGCTCAAGTGTGCCCTTCTTGTAGATAAATCCGCGCTGCTCCTGCCACGAAAGCTGGTAGATCTTGTCGCCTAGGATGGCAATGCCCTCGCCAAATACCTGATCGGGTAGGGGGGCGTTCTTTACCACTTGTCCACTTTTAAGATCGACAATACGCAGATCCGAAATACCGCGTTGGCCCGTTCCCTCGTAGAGCGTGTTTCCGTCGAAGGCCAAGCCTTGCGTGTAGGCGCGGGTGTCGTGAGGGTAGGTGGCAACCACGGTGTAGCGGTAGCTGGCAGGCTTAATGGCCGACTTAATGTTTAGGGAGAGGTATCTTTCGGCAGCAACCGTTCCTCCTTTGTAGGCCTCAATCACGATGCGCTGGCGGCCCATCTTCAAGCCGTTGGTGGCAATCGTTGCCGAGGTCTGAAGGCCTTTCTGGAAGGGCTTTTCGTTTAGCGTTAGCACAATGGAGTCTGGGTTTTCAGCCTCTTTGGGAAGGGTAAAGCTGAGCTTGATTGCGTCTCCCTCCTTTACCATGTCGCCATCTTTGTAGCGGGCTACTTCAATTTGGGGAACTGCTTTGATTTCTGTTTCGCTGGCAGAAGCTTCCTCCTTTTTGGATTCTCCGCTGCAGGCTACAAGCAAGAGCGATATCAGCGCTGCGTAAACCATGGGTTGGTATTTGCTGGTCATTGGTCTAAAATAGGAAAAATCGTTTTCTCTTTATGGGTGCTACTTCGTCGGGAAAGATCATTTGGAATGTCTCTCCCCAGCCCTGAAATGGGGGGATGCCTCTGTCGTCGATGTAGTACCGTGCATCAACCTTTCGGGACCATTCGGTAACGCCGGCCTCTTCGGGATGATTTTGGTTTACGGCGTAGAATTCTACCCCATTTCGCCTACAAAACTCAACTGCCTCGTCGAGCAGCTCACCTTCTCGGCATGTCCACAGTATTAGGACGCATCCTTTCTTCTGGAATGCCTTTAGCGTTTCGAAGGCAAATGGTAGCGGTTTCCCTATTTTGGGGTACTTGTTTTCGACGATTGTTCCATCAAAATCTACTGCAATCCTGTACATTGTATGCGCGATGGTGGTTCTGTTAGGTAGGGTAAAGGTAGTATGTTTGGTAAATTCCACAAAAAGTTCTTACCGATACCTTTTGAGGGGGGCTTTGGCAAAATGTCTTGTAACATTTGCTAAAGGCAGATGCCATTTTTCGCATATACTTGCTCCTAGATGCTACGAGTGACGCTAAATGGGGTATGGCATAGTTAAATAATCTAATTTTTAAGGTTCGTCAAAGTTCGATATAAGGGTTTCAGAACGCGCATAAGGAATTTAATTTACTTTTGCTCCCCTAAGCAACACACTATTATAATGAACCAATCGGGTTTGATTAAGAATATACCAAATAGCTTTACGTCGTTTAATCTTATCTCGGGATGTATCGCAATTGGACTTGCATTTCATGGAATGCTTTCGTACGCTGGCTACTTTATACTGATTGCGGCAGTTTTTGATTTCTTTGATGGGATGGTGGCCCGAGCGCTGAAGGTTCATTCGGAAATTGGGAAAGAGCTCGATTCGCTAGCTGATGTGGTGAGCTTTGGTGTTGCTCCATGCTTTATACTGCTGCAGCTTATGGCTAGCTCGTTGATGCCAAATGATGTTTTCCTCGGTTTCTTCGAAACGTTCTCTAGCAACGAAATACCTCCGCTTACCAAGATATTTGTTTACCGCAACGTTGTTGGCTTTGGTTTCTGGACCTACTTCTTCCTTGCAGTACCGTTGCTTGTTGCGGTTTTCTCGGCAATTCGTTTGGCTAAGTTCAATGTTGATACCCGTCAGACTACCTCGTTTATTGGCTTGCCTACTCCGGCCAATGCAATCTTCATAATGTCGCTAGGCTTTATATCCGAAAATGCAGCCAATCCAGGTATTCAGGGCATCATACTTCATCCGATGACATTATTGTTTGTGTCGGTTATCTCGGCCTATCTTTTGGTTTGCGAAATGCCCATGTTTGCACTAAAGTTTAAGAACTTTTCCCTTAGGGATAATGCCCTTAAGTATGGTTTTATCGCGGCCTCAATTCTGCTGTTGGCTTTCTTTAGGCTATATGCGCTACCAATGGTAATCCTTCTTTACATTGGCGTATCGTTTGGGGTATGGATTATTGCCCTTCTGAAATCTGATGGGCTAAAGTACTAGCCTTTGTTGCAGACGTTCTACCATTAGGGCAACCGCTGGGCATACAAATACATTTTTATAGGTCAGGTTCAAAATCTGGTGCATGTTTACCCTGTCGGTATGCGGGTACTCTCGGCACGCGCGTGGGCGTGACTCGTAGATGCAGCAGTAGTTATCCGACATAAGGAAAGGACATGGCGCTTGTTGGTAAACGTAGTCGTTGTCGTTGTCGAGGTAGAGGTGCTGCTCCACAACTTGCGATGGCTTCATGCGAAGGTGCTTTGCCATTCGCGATATATCGTTATCGGTAATTATTGGGCTAATGGTAGAGCAGCATCCGGCGCAATCTAGGCAGTTTACCTCCTCAAAAACCTCTTCGTGGATGTCGTGAAAAAGTTTGTCTAAATTTTTTACCTTTTTGGACTTGAGCTTGCTGAAAAAATCTTTAATCCTATTTTGGTTGTCTTTTGCTCTCGCTAGTATTGATAAAAGCTCTGGTGTCATTTTGTGGCACTAATTTTGGCGCAAAGAAATAAAATCCCTGAATATCTTCTACATATTGCTCCATAAAATGCCCTAAAGTAGAGATACTCCTTGCCTATCGCTCTGTTTCTTGAGACAAAAAGAATTTTACAAGATTTAGTGTATGTTAAAATGAACTAAATGTTGATTTTTAGTTTTTTATGAGATGTTTCTTTGCTAATATTGGGCCAAAATAATGTTTTACAGCAGATTTTTAAGAAAAAATTGCCTTTGCAGTGAGCCATAGGGCAATGTCTGCTTAAAGTTACTAACGGGTTTTAAGGTTTAAAGTTAGGTTTGAACATGAGACATCACGAAATTGACCCCAGTGCTTATATCGAGAATGTCTATGGCGTTTTTACCCATCTTTCTGATGAAGACAAGGAGGAGATAAAGGCCCATACGACTTGGCATCGCTTCAAGAAGAGCGAGCTTATTTTTAAGGAGGGTGATAAGCCTACGGGTCTCATTGTTTTGGTTGCTGGAAAGGTAAAGCTCTTTAAGGAAGGCGTTGGAGGGCGTGAGCAAATTATCCGAATGGCAAAGCCATATAGCATGATTGGTTATCGTGCGCTTTTTGCCGACGAAAACTATATCTCCTCTGTTCAGGCCATCGAGGAAAGCGTGATTTGCGTTATCGACAAGGTTACGCTTTACAAGATTATGCGTTCGAATATCGAACTGACGCTTGCGCTGCTTAAGGTAGTTGCTTCGGAGTTGGGCTTCTCTAACAATCGAACGGTTACGTTGACTCAGAAACATATTCGTGGTCGCCTTGCCGAGTCGTTGGTGTTCCTGAAGCAGACGTATGGATTCGAGGATGACGGAGGTACGCTTAAGGTTTACCTTTCGCGTGAAGATTTGGCGAGTCTCTCGAATATGACAACTTCAAATGCCATCCGAACCTTATCTAGCTTTGCTGCCGAGGATATCATCCATCTCGATGGGCGTCGGATAAAGATTCTGGATTTGAAAAAGCTGGAACGAATTAGCGATTTAGGATAAAAAATAAAGAGGCCTCCTTAAGGAGGCCTCTTTATTTTTATTCCTGAATGTAGATGCGCTTAACGCGCCTTGATATTCCTGTGAGTATTTCGTAGGGGATGGTTCCTATCCACGATGCTATATCCATTATAGTTGGATTCTCTCCGAAAATAGTGACCTCATCTCCTTCGTGAGCGTCAATATCTGTAATGTCGATCATGCAGGTGTCCATGCAGATATTACCGATAATTGGAGCCAGCTTCCCTTTCACCATTATCTTTCCGACACCGTTGCTGAGCCTTCTGTTTAAGCCATCAGCGTATCCAATTGGAATGGTGGCAATGCGCTTGGGCGTTTCCACTTTGCCCTTTCGTCCGTAACCTACCGATTCGTGTGGGGGGATGTCCTTAGTTTGAACAATTGTAGAGCGTAGGGTGCTTACCATTTCGAGCTTTGGCTGGTTGGCTGCACTTACTCCGTAAAGTCCAATCCCTAATCGTACCATATCGAACTCTGCGCTTGGGAATCGTTCTATACCTGCCGAGTTGAGGATATGGCGGTTGATATGGTACCCCAGCTTATCGATTATTCGAGATGAGAGCCGGCTAAAGAGGGAAATCTGCTGGTTGGTGAAGTCATCGTGAATAGCCTCGTCGCTTGCGGCAAGGTGCGAGAAGATGCTCGATATCTTAAGCTGCTCGTCATCCTTTAGGAAGGCAATTAGCTCGTCGATGTCTTCTTCGATGAAGCCCAATCGGTGCATTCCGGTGTCGAGCTTTACGTGGATTGGGTAGCAGGTTACGCCAGCCCTGACAGCTGCATCCCTAAAGCGGGTGAGGGCAGTTTTGCTGTATATCTCAGGCTCTAGGTTATAGCTAATCATGAGGTCGAACGAGCCGGGTTCGGCGTTAAGCACGATGATTGGCATGGTGATGCCCGCCTCGCGTAGCTCCACACCCTCGTCGGCAAAGGCTACGGCAAGGTAATCGACCCGTTGGTACTGTAGCATGCTGGCAATCTCGTAGAAGCCGCTGCCGTACGAGAATGCCTTAACCATAGCCACAAACTTGGTGGTAGGCTTAACCAGCGAGCGGAAGTAGTTAAGGTTATTCACCAGCGCATTGAGGTTGATCTCTAGTACTGTTTGGTGAATTTGGCGCTCGAGCTGGCGCGATATGCGCTCGAACTGGAAGCTACGGCTTCCTTTTAAAAGGATCGCCTCGTTGGCAAAATCCTCCTTGTGGTAGGAGTGCAGAAAATCGTCGGTGCTGGTGAAGAAGCGCTTCTCAATACCCGTAAATTGCGCCTCGTTTGCGCTAATGGCGGTCCCGATGCCGATGATCTTGTCAACCTGCTTTTCTTTAACCAGCCTAGCTACCTCGCTGTAGAGTTCCTGGTTGCTCTTGCCGCTCTGGAAGATATCCGAAAGTATAAGCGTTCGCTTGCTAAACTTCTGGTTGTTGAGCAGGTTTAGCGCGATGGTTAGCGAGCTGATGTCGGAGTTGTAGCTGTCGTTGATGATGGTACAGTTGTTTATACCCTCCTTTTGCTCGAGGCGCATGGCTACAGGAATGAGCTTCTTTACGCGTTCCTCGATTAACTCTGGAGTAAAGCCAAGAACGAGCAGCAGCGAGATGCTGTGCATGGCATTTTCCACCGAGGCGTCATCGGTAAAAGGTATTTCTGCAGTGAAGGTCTCTTGCGCGTAGCTAAGAGTTAGCATTGTATGCGCTGCAACCTCCTTCTTTAAAATGGTGAGCGACGCATCCTTTGATGTTCCCCAGGTGAATAGCTGCTTTCCTTTTAGTGGAATGTTGTGCACCTCCTCGTTGATAAGGCTATTGTCGATTTGGTAGATAATTACCTTAGAGTGCTCGAAGAGGATCATCTTTTCCTGGAGCTTCTGCCGTAGCGTGTTGAAGTTCTCCTGATGTGCAGCGCCGATGTTGGTGATGATGCCGATGTCAGGAATCAGTATATGCTCAAGGCGGTGCATCTCGGAGGGTTTGGATATGCCTGCCTCGAAGATGGCCACATCGTTTTCGGGGCTCATAAGCCATACCGAGAGCGGAACGCCTACCTGCGAGTTGTAGCTGCGCGGGCTGCGTACAACCTTCTTCTCGCCATGCATTAGCTGCGTGGCCCACTCCTTTACCACCGTTTTGCCGTTACTGCCGGTAATGCCTACCACGGGGTAGCTAAAGCGCCTACGGTGGAAAGCGGCTAGCGACTGCAGAGCATCTAGCGTATTTTCGACAAAGATGAAGTTGGCATCGGCAAACTTGCTGAAGTCGGGGAGCGCCTTCTGTACGGCCACAAAGCTGCGGATACCCTTTTGGTAAAGATCTGCAATAAACTTATGCCCATCGTGGTGAATGCCCTGAATGGCAAAGAAGATGGAATCGTTGGGAGATGCTGCGCTTCGGCTATCTATGATAAGATGGCTTACGCTGACATCCGGATTGCCCATTAGCTTGCCGCTAACGGCAAGGGCGATATCCTTTAACGTGTAATTTTGCATGGCGTTCTTAGTATCAAGTGTCGGGATACAAGCGTTTCGTATCAAGTATCACGGCACAAGTATCACGATTATGTTCTGCAAGCGTTTAATCTCTATATGGCTAGAAGCTAAACGGGAATAGACGGAAACTATACCGAAGTTAAACGGAAGAATTTGGGAACTAAAGAAGTTGGAGAAGTCGAGTAGTTGCTGATGAATTATGCAGCGTTAATTTTGTGATGAAAGAACTCTGTGACCTCTGTATCTCCGTGCCTCTGTGTTGACCATCTAACGTCGACCATCTAATGTCAAATATCTAACGTCTTACTGCTTCGAATCGTTGTTTGCCTTGTTGAAGCAGGAGCGGCAGAGCGGCTCGTAGGAGTCTTTTTCGCCCAAAACCACCAGCTTGTCGTTTACAACGGTTCTATGCGAATACTGAGCTAAGTTACCGCATTTCATGCAAACGGCATGAACTTTTGTGACATATTCTGCCGTTGCCATTAGCGCGGGGATTGGCCCAAAGGGATTTCCCTTGTAGTCCATGTCCAGCCCGGCAACTATTACGCGGATGCCTTGGTTGGCGAGGCTGTTGCAAACATCTACAAGCCCCATATCGAAGAATTGAGCCTCGTCGATGCCTACAACATCAACATCGCCGCAAAGGAGGAGGATGTTGCCCGAGTTCGATACAGGGGTAGAGCGGATGGCGTTCGAATCGTGCGATACGACCTCGTTGGTGGAGTAGCGGACGTCAACCTCCGGCTTGAAGATCTCTACGCGCTGGTTGGCAAACTGTGCTCGCTTTAGCCTGCGGATAAGCTCCTCGGTCTTACCCGAGAACATGGAGCCACAAACAACCTCTATCCAACCTTTTGATGCCCTACCGTTTAACGATTTTTCCAGAAACATATTCTATGAATGCATTTAATATGACTACATTTACAAAAGTATTATTTTTTAGTCCTTTTTATCGAATTAATGGCACATACACCGAAGAACTTACCAACAATTTCATCCGAGCTAAAGCAGCTCGTTGAGCTTGTGACCGAATGGGAGAGTAACCGTCAAATTCCAGATATTGAGCGAGAAATTGCCTTAGATAAGCTCAAGGCGCTTTACGCTCAGCTTAAAAATATTTCGACAGCACCTGTTGATAACTTTACGGCAAGCCACGAATCTAGCGTGGCCTCGAGCAGCACCAACCTTAGGGGTGTTTTTTACGAGATACAGGACGAGGAGCCCCAAAAGGCTGCGCCTGCCCCTGCCGTTAAACCTCAGCCATCTTCGGATTTGGAGGGGCTGGTGGTGCCAGACTTTCAGCCGCTGGCCGGGCGCACAAAGGAGGTGGAGGAGCAGCCTAGGCTTACCACCGAAGAGGCCATCCCAATTCTTGAATCGATATCGAGCCTTGCCGGAGCCATAAACAGCAGCGCAAAGGCCGCAGAAATGAAGTTCGACTTTGAGCTGCTACCCCTTGAGGAGGAAAAGCCGGTGGCGGAGGTGGAGCATAAGCCTGCCCCTGCCGTAGAGCCCCAAAAGGTGGAAGAGAAGCATCATAAGGCCGACCAGCGTCTTGCCGATAAGTTTGAGGGGCAACGAACCTTCCTAAACGAGGTAATATCGACAAATAGGCAAGCTGATTTGGCCTCGAAGCTCCAGCACAACCACATTGCCGATCTCCGAAAGGCCATCAGCTTTAACGATAAGTTCTTCCTCATTAAGGAGCTCTTTAAGGGTGATGCCCATGCCTATGAGGATACCATCGCCAAGCTCAACGGGCTCGAATCGCTCGACCAGGCCCTAATCTACATCCAGGAGAACCATAGCTGGGATGCCTCGTCGGAGGCCGCCAACCTGCTCGTAGATTTGCTACAGAGGAAGTTCGTCTAGGTAGAAGTTAAACGGAATTTATTCGGAAGTTAAACCGGAGTTAGACGGAAGAATCGCTACAACGATCATTCAACGTAGATTATCACCTCCCTTGGATGGGCAGGGGTGGGTTTTAAAAGCTGCCGATGTAAAAAGCATCGATGCTGTCGAGAGCTACTCCTGTCAGAATTTTAAACTCTGACAGGGATGCCGTCTAAATCTAACGTCTAGCATCTAATATCTAAAAATCGGAACCATTTCATGTCTAAGCTCTACATTGTTCCAACGCCCATTGGCAATCTCGAGGATATGACCCTGCGGGCCATCAACGTGCTGAAAAGCGTCAACGTAATACTTGCCGAGGATACCCGCAAGTCGGCCATCCTGCTTAAGCACTTCAGCATACAGGCAAAGCTGCAGAGCCACCATAAGTTTAACGAGCACAAAACCGTCGATATGGTAGCCGACCTTATCGGTGCCGGACAGTCGGTTGCCCTGATTTCGGATGCCGGTACGCCGGGCATCTCCGATCCTGGCTTTCTGCTGGTGCGCACCTGCCTAGAGCGCGACATCGATGTGGAGTGCCTGCCCGGCGCAACGGCCTTTGTGCCCGCGCTGGTAAACAGCGGTCTGCCCTGCGATAAGTTCGTGTTCGAGGGATTCCTACCCCAGAAGAAGGGCCGCCAAACCCGGCTCGAGAAGATGGCTACCGAGGATCGCACCATTGTCTTCTACGAGTCGCCCCACCGCCTGGTAAAGACGCTCACCCAGCTGGCCGAGTTCATGGGCCCCGACCGCAAGGCCTCCGTATCGCGAGAGCTCACCAAGCTCTACGAGGAGAACGCCCGCGGAACCTTGGCCGAGCTCATCGCCCACTTCAGCGCTAAGGAGGTAAAGGGCGAAATCGTCATCATCGTGGAGGGGCTAACCCAAAAGGAGACCAAGAAGAAGAACAAGTACCGCAACGACGAGGACGAGGAGTTCGACTCGGACGAGTGGGTGGAGTAGGATGAAAAACGAAAAGTGAAAAATGAAAAATAGAAATGCCGACCTGTGTATGGGGCGGCATTTTTTATTTTTGATTCTTATATCTGATGGCGATGAAAATATGGCAAGTTTAATTCACAACAATGTAGGTTATACTATGCAGTGCATAATTGTTTTAACTGTTGTAAATTTTATATGCTTCAATAAATTCCTTATGATATTCTTTTGATTGTTCTAATAGTTCTATATATGTCTTTACAAAAACTTCCCCTGATTGAAAATAAGTTTTTTCTTTTGATCTAAATTTGAAATCTTCAGATTTTTTTGAACCACCCACAATGTAACACACAACTCTTGAAAAGCCAGTATGAGAAGCATATTTTTCTTTTAAAAAAGCTCCATATTCGTACGCTTGTTCTAGTGCTTTTTCATCTACTTTGTAAGTGCTTCTTTTTATTTCTATAACATAAAGAATTTCACCTAAAGCGTTACTGCATAAAAAGTCAATTCTTCGATCTTTTTCATCGAGAGATTCATCAGGGTAGGATTCTTTTAGTAGTTTGGAATATTTTACTTCATCTTTAAATTCCAGTATTCTAGGGTCTAAAAGCCATGAAAATTTTTTTAAAAAGTTATGTAATGTTGGGACTTCATTGGTGTCTGTATCTATGTATTCTTCAAATTGTTTGATTACCTCAATTCGAGAATATGCCAAATCTCTAAATTGCTTTGATTCGATTGATTTCCATTCGTCCATTAGATTTAGTAAATTTGGTATATCTTCTGGTCTTGAAATTTCTGCAATTTTTGAAGCGTAATCTTTAAATGTTTTATTGTCGAATTTGTCAATTACATTTCCAATTATCTGGCTTGATTCGTCAATATCAATATTTGAATTTTCAAGGATTGGATAAATTATTTTATTGCTTAAATCTCTTTCATATGATGGTAGTTTATTTTGCCATTCTTGAATGTCTAAATCTTTAGTGTCTTTTATAGATTCTCTTTTTATATTGGCTCTTTTAATTTTCCATTCAGAACCAATTTTTTTAATTACTTTTTGTATGTAATCTTGCAGGTCTTTTGTTTTTTCATGTTCCCAATTTAGCGAATGACGATCAGTTGAGATCACATCTTCGTCAAATTCATCGATGAAATCAACTTCTAAGTATCCAGTAACATAACTGTGAAATTGATCGTTATCTCTCGCTCCATAAAATTCTGCAATATTTACTATCTTACCTCTAGAGGTTAAAAATATACCTCTCATTTCAGTATCTTTTACAGGTGTTTCTAATGTATATATATGTCCATTTACATTGTTCCAATATTCATAATTATTATCGTATTTATCGTCGGGAAATTTCCATTCAAATTGAATGTTTAATTCTTTAAACTTTAATTCATTTGTAATAGTGGTGTTTAATTCTCCATTGAAATAGAAATCGGTGTTCATTCTATCAAATATTAAAAACTTTTTTGATAGACCTAAAGCAATTTTATCTAATTCAAATGATGATTTTCTTTTTATCTCTTTGAGTAATAATGTTGTTCCATTGTTCTCGTCAGTTGCTTCGTTTTTTACTATTATTTGTGGAGAGTATGATTGTTCTTTGCTTTTTCTAATTTCCGAGATGTTCATAATAAAATGGTTTTTTAAACCATCTTTTATTGAAATTACTTCAATAATATTGCAAATCCCAAAAACAGATAACTTCCCAAGGCCTTTTTTTCCTATAACCTTGCGTCCTTTTTTAGTTAGTTCTGAATCAGTTGATTTTCTACGGTTTCTACCAATAACTAAATATTTATTTTGAAGTTCTTCATATAGCATCCCTTCTCCATCATCTGAATATGATATTTCTTTGGTGTTTCCTTTATCAATGAAATCAATTTTAATATTATCCGCATCTGCATCCCATGAATTAGATACTAGTTCGGAAAGTACACTTGGTAGTTTTGAATAAAGGGAAATGCCTAGGTGTTCAATAGTGTTAGGGTCAAATTTTAGTACTAAAGTGTCGTCATTCATAATAGGTCTATTATTTTTGTTGCAATTTTTTCTGCCATTAGAGGGGGAACAGCATTTCCTATTTGTTTAAATGCAGCAGTCCTACTTGGTTTTTCCGTAACACCTTCAAAGTAGTAATCGTCGGGGAAAGATTGGAGACGTGCTGCTTCTCGTGGTGTTATCGATCTGTTTTGCTTAATGTCTGGGTGAATATAGTAATGCCCATCTTTACATATATGGGCAACAATGGTCTGTGAATGGTTAAGGTCGCCAGCAACTACCTTAAACCTATCGGTAAAAGACTTTACATTATTATGCGACTTTAAATAGCTTGGTAAATCATTATAGTTTAATCTCTCATGATTCTTATTCCATTTCTGAACGGCAATTTTATAGATCTCCTTATCCTGTTCCGCATTGGGCCTTGCTATATGTAGTGTAGTAAAGTCTAAGCCATTTCGTATATGGGCATCGAATAGGTAGTTCCCGTTATAGGGCTTATACTTGGTTTCAAAGAAGCTGCCTGCGCCAGCATCTAGCTCGGGAAGGTCTTTAAATATTTCGGATACGGTTACGTCTAGATTAATCTTTTCGAATTCTGGGTAGAAGCCCTCTTCTCCATTTCTTTTCCCAATAATGATAATTCTGCGCCTATTCTGTAGTACTCCAAAATCCTTTGCCTCTAAAACACGATACTCTGCTCGATATCCTTTTTCTGCAAAAAGCGCTAGCATCATATCAAGGTATCGAACTCCTTTTGGCGTTTTGGCTGAACGTAAGCCAATAACATTTTCAAAAACAAAAAATCGGGGGTGATAGTACTCTAAATATTTAGCATACTCAACAAATAAGAAGTTTCTTGAGTCGCCAACCATTTTGTTCTCGTCTCTTGATCTTCCTGCCACAGAATAGGCTTGGCATGGAGGTCCACCGACTATGAGGTCGATCTCCGCTTGATTTTTTGCTTCTCTTAGGTTATCTATTCTTTCGAAGATTGTTCGATTTGTATCATTGCCAATAGGTGTATTTATAACAGATTCTATTTCTATTTGGGGTACTAATGCATAAAGTTCTGTTCTTGTTATCTTATTCTTCAGATAATTGATATACGGTGTTAAATTGTTTTCTCTTCTAAAGTAGTGGAATGCAGCCCTTGTCCTTAAAGTGTTACATGCAGCCTTATCTATTTCCACGTGAGCAATAGGGGTAAAACCAGCACGTATAAAACCTTCTGATAGTCCGCCGGCTCCTGAAAATAAATCTATAAAATTCATAAATGTCAGTTTTCTAAAAGAAACTATTCTTTACTTTTTGGGTTCACAGTAAGAACTCGTGATTCAATTTGTAATATCATCAATTGAAAACTATTGTAATTAGTTTGCAGTTAATAGTTCTGTTATAAACTAATCTTAGTTTACTTGCTTGAAGACCTCTCAAAAATAGTTATAAAACTAAAATAGGATTCTTTTTGTCCTAATAATTTTAATTCTGAGTTTACTCTATGTAATGATGTATTGGGTTGATATTTAATAGTATGATATGTTTAAGACCACTCAAAAACCGAGAAAAAAGTCGTTTCAAACTATAAAAAAGTACCTAGAAACTATCTTTTTATAGTTCTTACCGACTAATTAGTAGTTTCAAACTACTTTTAAATAGTTTCGAACTATTAAAAGGTCGCGTAAAAGTATTTTTAAATAGTTAGAAAGTACTTTTATCTACTTTCTAACTCCTAATTAGTCTCTTCAAAATATCTTTTAATACTTTGAAGGGACTTTTAAGTACTTTCAAAGTATTAAAAAGTACCATTGAAGGTATTTCTTTATACTTCCGTATCAGGGGGAAATAGCAAAAGAGGTTCTTCTGAACCTCTTTGTACATCGTGTGAAGGAGCCCTAAGCCTTTACTATTTTGCGGCTTCTTTTTTTACAGGACGTCCAGCAAAACGGGCTCTTAGCTCATCGTAAATAGTTTGAGCACCAGGGGCACCGCGTTTGGCGGCTTCCTTAACCGAACTGTAGTACGATAGCGCAGCCTCCATAGCCTCGTTACCTGCCTGAATGGCGGTATCGGTAATGGCATTAGAAAGAAGGGTGTTCAATCTTAGCATGGTGTAAAGATCGTTCCATAGCTTAAAGTCCTTCTTTAACTCGGCAACATTAATGTAGCTGGGTAGGTATTCGGGATGTGAATCAACGTACTCAACTACTTTAGAAACGAAGGTGTAGGTTTTGTCACCAATGCGAAGTCCGCTGTTGCGCTCTTCTTCCGTTAAGCTAATCAGCCAAGGATACTTGGCCTTAATGGCCTCCATGTCCTTCTTAAACTCGGCCATCATTGCCTCGGTAACCTCGGCACTTACTTTGTTGGTCATCGTTAAAATAATTTTTAGTTAATAAAAATAACATAACGACATCAAAATTAGCAGATGTTGCTAAATATGGCATATTATGGAGCACATAAAAGCTAATTAATAGAAAATAGATAAATTTTATGGCTCGCTCTTTTCTACGATCTCAGTAGCCGCAATGGTGGCGGCCGCCACCGAGAGGATCGACACGAACCCGGCCAGCGCAAAGCCGATAAAGGGGATGGTGGTAAGCAGCATGTACACCGAGCCTAGGCCGATGGCCGTGCCCTTGTGGTGCCCCACCGCGGCAATGCTCTGGCGAACGGTGTAGCGGTGCCGCTCCAGCGTGTAGTCCATAAACGCGAAGCCGTAGAAGTAGGCCGCAACGACAAACAGGAAGGGTGGCACCAGAAATCCAACGAGGGGTATCAGCCCCACAAAGAACGATGCAACGGTGATGCCTACCTCTACCGTGAGGTTACGTAGGGCTATGCGGATGCCGCGCAGGATATCGCTCAGGAACTCGCCCAAGCGAAAGGGGTAGTCGCGGCCCGTTAGGTGGCCGTCTACCTTCTCCGATACGTAGGCCAGCACGGGCGATAGGAGGATCAGCAGCAGGGTGCCCCCAACGTACACCATGATGAAGAAGAGCGACAGCCATACGAAGAAGGCCGCCAGCGTGCGTACCGAGCTGGCCAGCCAGCTGTCGCCGATCGAGAAGGGGATGGCCTCGCGAACCCAGTCGGTGGCCAGGTTGGTTAGCTGGGTGGCTAGGCTGCCGCCCAAAAATAGGTTGAGCACAAGGATAAGAGCCGGAAAGATGAATACCCAGCTTAGCCCGCAGGCCGAGATAACGCTAAGCGATCGGCCATAGCCGCGAAAAGCCAAGCTAAGCCCTCTGAAAAAATGACGCATATGGTTAGGTTAGGTTTACGTGATCCGAAAGATACGGATTATATGCTTTAGATGGATGGCGGGAGGTGGATTTGGTGAGACTCCCCTCCTTGAAAAGGAGGGGAATACGCCCTTGGCGACCTTAGCTTATGATTCGATCTGCTTTTAACGAGCTTGCTTATGTTTATATCAATGTAGGTGATCAGGCTACTTCTTATGCGTCCCGTCGCAGAGCGGCATGTTCTGCGAGCGGCCACAGCCGCAAATCTTAATCAGGTTGTTTTCTACAGCGAGCTTGGCTCCGCTGGCATCTATAAGCTCGAATCGGCCTTCGATGTGAATGGGCCCCCTTCCGGTTATGGTAACGGTGGCGGCTGGTTCGGCGGTTTTCTTTTGATCTTCCATGAGATATTAGACTTTAGACGTTAGATATTAGATTTGCTTGAGGTACTTGGGGCATTACTGTTTGGCTAAGGATGTGTACTTCCTACTATTGCCTAATAGAGGCGCATTATCCTCCCGCAAAGGCGGGAGGTAGGGGTAGGTTAAGACATTATCACCACTTGCTGCTCCCTCGCCTCAACCCTCGAACCCTGCCTTAAAGTGGCTGCCATCGCAGAAGGGGAGGCTTCCGCTTTGGCCGCAGCGGCAGATCGAGGCCATCTGTAGGCGTTTCATCTCGTTGCCATCGGGGCCTATCATTCTAAATGAACCCGTAATCAGCAGTGGTCCGTTGCGCATAACCTTAACCTCGGCGGGCTTATCCTCGTGCTTTACCCCGGCAAACTCCTGTTGGATGCCCTTCATGTCCTTCTCAACCTTTTCCGAGGTCTCGGTGTCGTTCTTTGCCCCATCGTTCCAGCTAAAGGTAAGGGCGCGGGTTGGGCAGCGGTTCACGATATCGATAATGGCCTCGGTAGAAGCACCGCTCATGTTAACCCAAGGCCGCTTTTGCGGGTTGAACACCGATAGCAGCTCGGTGAAGCAGATGGAGGCATGTACGCATTCCGTTGGGCGCCAGTACACGGTTATCTCATCGTTGGAGTACTTTCGCTTATTCTTATCCATGATGCTTTTTGTTGTTAGATGGAGTTTGCCTTACGGTGAGCCCCAAATTACTTAACAATTGCTATTTTTACAACGGATCTAAGGCTTATTCTTACCTTTGCAACATTTTGTAGTAAGATGGCGTAAACAAAGTGCTATGGTAAAAAGATTCGTTTGTATAGTGCTGCTAGTGGCAATGGTGCTATGCGTAAAGCAATCGCTTGCGCAAGATCCGTTTACCATACCCAACAAGGTGGTGGTAGAGGGCGATACGCTGAATAACTTTACGATAAGCAAGATATACGTTTTCCCTTGGCATAAGTTTAAAAAGCCGCGCGACGAGGCCAAGTATCGTCGGCTGGTGTACAACCTAAAGAAGGTTTACCCCTACGCCATAATGGCCCGTAATATGCTGATGAGCATGGAGGCCGATGTTGCCAAGATTAAGGGCAAGAAGGATCGCGAAAAGTACATCAAGGAGGCCGAGAAGAGGCTTCGTGACGAGTTCGAAGAGCCGCTAAAGCGCCTTACCATTTCGCAGGGCCGATTGCTGCTAAAGCTAATCGATAGGGAAACTGGGCGAACATCCTACAGCATCGTAAAGGAGCTTCGGGGATCGTTCTCGGCATTCTGCTGGCAGTCGCTGGCAAGGCTTTTTGGCTCGAACCTCAAGTCGAGCTTCGATGCCGAAGGCGATGATAAGTACCTGAATAGGCTAATCCTTATGTACGAAAACGGCCAGCTGTACGATGTGTAGCGCTTTAGGTTATTGCTAAAGCAGAAGGATTTGTACGAACGACGATGTGGAAACCAACTATAAACGAAAAAAGGTGAGCAGCAGTGCTCACCTTTTTTTGTTCTATACTATTTGCTACTCGAAGCTATAGCCTTTCGCCCGCAAAGCCTCCTCTACGATGGAGGGGGCAATAGGTCGGCCATTCTTGGTGAGCACCGCAAAAACCTTTGCCTTAATGGCCAACTTGCCATCGTCTTTTTTTACGATGTCCTGGTTGAAGACAAAACGAAGGTTGCCCTCCTTGCGCATGGTTAGCCTAACAATAAAATGGTCGTCGGGGCGGAGCGACTGCTTGTAGTCCATCTCTACCCGTATTACAACAGCATCGATACCATCGTTGTGCAGCTGCGCAAAGTTGAGCCCAATTTCGTGTAGAAACTTGTGCCTACAGTGCTCTAGGTAGTTCTGGTAAACGGCGTTGTTTACAATTCCCTGTAGGTCGCACTCGTAGTCGCGCACCTGCATCTCCAGCTCAAAAACTTGTTCCATAATCTTGCTCGATATGCGTTATAGGGTAACGCTGTTAAATAGCACGTAGGCTACAATCAGCGTAATTATCACGTTAACGAATTGGGCTAGCAGGAATGCGTAGAATGGCTTGCGGTTTTCCTGGGTAAATACGTCGGCAAATCGGGTTTCTAAACCAATGCACACAAAGGCCAAGCTAAACCAAATGGTTTGGTATCCCTTAATGGTGCTGCCCACCTTGGCAACGGTGTCGGCCGAGAGGACGAACGAGAATAGCAGCGAGGCTATGATAAAGCCGATAACAAACTTAGGGAAGCGCTGCCAGATAACCTTAGCGGTTGGCTTCTCTACCGAAACGCTTTGGTTGGAGTACGACCAGTAGATGGAGATGGCAAAGGCGGCAACGCCCAGCAGTACGTTTTGTGCCGATTTAATGATTACGGCAACATCCTTAGCCTTGTCGCCAATAATGGTTCCCGATGCTACTACCGCACCTGTTGTGTCGATGGTTCCGCCAATCCATGCTCCGGCAACCTCCTGCGATAGGCCAAGCCATTGGGCAAGGTAGGGCATAAAGAGCATCATGGGGATAGCCACAACCAGCACCAGCGAGATTACGTAGGATAGCTTTTTGTTGTCGCCGTTTATTGCTCCGTTGGTGGCAATCGCCGCAGAGACGCCACATATCGAAACGCTGCTGGCAAGTAGGATGGAGGTCTCGCTGTCGATTTTCATCTTTCGGGATATCCAAAAGGCCATATACCAAACGCTCATAACGACAACCAGCGCCTGAATCATGCCTAGCGAGCCCGCTTTCATGATGCTGTTGAAGAGGACGGTGGTGCCGAGCATTATTAGGCCAATCTTAATGTAGTATTCGCTCTGAATGGCCGGCTTCATCCATTCCGGAAGCTTAAATAGGTTTCCGATTACCAGACCGATTATTACCGAAAAGAATACGGTTTCGAGGCTAAGCGACTTCATGGTGGTGTGCGCCGCAAAGACTTGGGCTATTATGGCCAGCACGAATACCACAAGAAACGAAAGCACAAACTTTCTCTTTTGCTTCTGCATTATCCAAGGAGCCAAAAAGGCAAACAGCATGAAGAAAAGGCAGAAGTAGATAAGGCTGTAAAAGTTGTTGGTGGTAAAAAACTTGTCGAAAAAGTCGGCTGCAAACCACTGCTCCTTCGAGCTGTAAAATACGGGTAGCTTGGGGATGATGGTGTTGATCTTTGATACAACGCCTTCGCCAAGAAGCGATGGCATAATACGTTCGAAAAGAAGCGTAATTCCAATGATTGCGAAGCCGGATATTACGGCAGTCCAATCTTCTGTAATGGCTTTTCTGAGTTTGTTCATGCTTTTTACGATTTCAATCCACCAAAAATAGCACTTTTTACGAACTACCTCCTTTTTGCCCGTAAAAGTAGAAATGTAAAGCCCCGAGGGTATCTCTACGGTCGGGGCTTCTCCTAATTAATTGTATGAAAAGTAACTAATATCCTACTTTTTTTCTACACCTTTCATGATTACATCAACCATGTTCTTTTGGGTGAATAGCTTTGCCGCAAAGTTCTTGATATCGGCAGTGGTTATGGCCTTAATTTTGGCATCGTAGCCATTTTGGCCGTCAATGTTCCAGGTGTAGTAGTTGTCGATGGCATTCATCCAATGGCGGTTGCTGCGCTGCGCCTCGGTGTAGCTCTTCAGCATGTACTCCTTCACCTTGTTGAGGTTCTCTTCGCTTGGTCCTTGTGCTGCAATTTCGTCTAAGCCCTGCTTAATTTTTGCAAGGAGCTTGTCGATAAGCTTTGGATCGGTGTCGAAGTAGATGTTGAAGGAGAAGTTACCGTATGGGTAGTTGTCTATGCTTCCGTTGGTAGATACGCCGTAGGTGCCGCCCTCTTCTTCGCGGATTGTTTTGGTGTAAACAATGTCCATGATTTGGTCGAGCATGCTCATCATTATCTTGTTGTCGATGGTAAAGTCTATTTTACCGGTATAAAGGTTGAATACGCTAGCTTTTGGCGTCTTCATTTCCTTTTCGAAGATGTTTTTATACTCGCCCTTGCGTGGATACATCTTCACATCGCGGAAGTCTTCCTTCTTGGCGTTGCCTGGAAGCGATGCAATGTACTGCTCAACCATTGGCTTAAGCGTGTTTACGTCGAAGTTGCCCACGAAGGTAAAGGTGAAGTCGCCCATGTTGGCAAAACGCTGCTTGTAGATCTCCATGATGCGGTTGTAGTCTACCTTGTCTACCATATCGGCTTTCATGCGCTGTGCGCGAGGGCTCTTGCCGTAAACGGCTGCGGTTATAGAGTCGCTAAAGGCCGTCATTGGCTCGGCTTCCCTGTTGATAAGCATCGACTTGGTACGGCTAACGTACGACTGGAATGCTTCGTTATCCATACGAGGAGCGGTTACGGTTAGGTAGAGAAGCTGCATCATGGCCTCTAGGTCTTTTGGAGCGCAGTAGCCGTTTAGGCTCTCGGTTTTTGTTCCTATTGATGCGTAGGCGCCTGCTTTCTTTCCTGCAAGCATCTTAGGAAGATCGGTAGCGCTAAAGTTGGCCAATCCGCCAAGCGATATTACCGAGTTGATCGCTTTAATGTTGATGGCATCCTTATCGTCAATCAGCGAGTTGCCCCCTTTTGAGGTTGCGGTAAATATAATCTCATCCTCCTTGAAGTCGGTCTTCTTTACGAATACCTTAGCACCGTTCGAAAGGGTCCAAATGGTTTCGCCAAACTTGGTTCCGGTCTCTTCCTTGGTTATCTTACCTGGCTTAGGAAGGCTAGCAATAAGTGGCTCGTTCGAAACCTTGTCGACGTAAGCAGTTACGTTCTCGGTACGGGCCTTGTTAAAGATGCTTACTGCCTCTTCTTTGGTTGGGTAGGTTAAGCCATCCTTTTTAGGACCATTAATGGCAATTACAACGTTCTTTTCGCCGATAATCTCTGCTGCAAACTTGTTGATCTGCTCAACAGGAATGGCCTTGGCTATTTGTTGGTAAAGCTGGTATTCTGTGTCGATTCCAGGGATTGGAGTCTCCTCTAGGAAGCTATCAATATACTTGTTTACGTAGTAGTCGTTCTTTTGCTTCTCGCGGTTCTTAAACTCATTCTCCATGTAGTTTAGGAAGTTTGCCTTTGCTCTCTCGTATTCGGTTGGGGTGAATCCGAATTTGCGTACGCGCTCGGTCTCGTTGCTAACAACGGAAAGGGCGGCATTTACGGTGCCCTCCTTGGCAACTGCGTATGTCGAGAAGGCATTCTTGGTATTGGAAACAAAGAAGTTTCCATCGCCACATCCGGCATAGGCAAATGGAGCGTTAGCTTTTTGTCTGATTTCCTCCAAGCGGTCGTAGAGCATGCTTTGTACAACGTTGCTCATGTAGCTATTAACCAGGCTTGCTGCTGTTGGACGGAACTCCTTAGGCATTAGATCGCGCTTGTAGAATACCCTAATTGTGGTTTGGGTAGCCTCGGGGTCGGTGGCGATGCTTACGATAGGCGCATCGTTGTCCATTACGGGGTATATGGTACGCTCGGCAGGGTTAACGGGTTTTGCGATATCGGCGAACATGGTCTTTAGCTTTGCCTCAACCTTATCAACGTCGATGTCGCCTACAATAACGATGCCCTGAAGGTCTGGACGATACCATTTCTTGTAGTAGTCCTTCAGCTCTTGGTACTTGAAGGTGTTGATTACATCAATAAGACCAATTGGCAGACGGTTGGCGTACTGGCTACCGGCAAATATTTCGGGTAGCATCTGCTCGAACATGCGCATCTGTGCATTGGTACGGGTTCTCCACTCCTCGCGGATAACCCCGCGCTCGTTGTCGATTTCCTTATCCTCTAGAGATATGAAGCTCGACCAGTCGTGAAGGACAAGCATACAGCTGTCTACAATGCTTTCCCTGCTAACAGGTACGTTTGTAATATTGTAAACGGTTTGGTCGTACGCGGTATAGGCATTTAGGTTTGCGCCGAACTTAACCCCAATTTTTTCGAGGTAGTTAAGCATGCTTTTACCGGGAAAGTTCTTTGAGCCGTTGAAGGCCATGTGCTCTAGGAAGTGCGCTAATCCTCGTTGGTTTTCCTCTTCGAGAATGGAGCCCACCTTTTGAGCAATGTAGAAGTCTGCCTGTCCTTTTGGCTCCGCATTGTGACGGATGTAGTAGGTTAGGCCGTTGTCTAGCTTGCCTACACGTACCTTTGGATCGGTAGGTAGAGGCGGCATCTGTTGTGCCAGTACCGGTAGGCTGAGTAACGCTACCAGTAAGAAAAACAAGGTGATTTTTTTCATAAGAAAGCTTGTTAGTTAATAATAAAGGCTATTTAATTACTCAGATTGATATTCTAGGATATCTGCCGGTTGGCAGTCGAGCACCTTGCAAAGTGCCTCTAGGGTGCTAAAGCGAATAGCTTTAGCCTTACCCGTTTTAAGAATGGAAAGGTTTGCCTGTGTTATGCCAACCTTTTCGGCTAGGTCGCCAAGCGATATCTTTCGCTTAGCCATAATAACATCTAGGTTTACAACTATTGGCATGGCTAAATGGTTAGCTCCTGTTCTTCGCGCATTCGGTTGGCCACAACCAGAATCTCCGCAAATACCAGCATTATTAGCCCAACTATAATTTGGGTGTACGATATATCGGCAACCATTTCGTACCCTTTTACCTGCATAACCGATTTCAGGTAGTGAAGATCGATATACTGCATGGCAATGTATAGCAGCTCTTTTGCAATCAGAAGTATTCCAATAGATCTAAAGCGTAGTATATTTTCGACGGTGAGCAAACTTCCCCGGCTGAGCGAGTTGGTAATCCTCCAGATGAGCACAATCATCCATATAATGATTACGAGCGCTAGGAGTACCACCACCGCATCGGTAACTATTTTGCTTATGGGCATTGGGCTGTTGTGTAGGGCAACGCTTGCCTCCGAGATGGTGACAAATGCCTCCGAGCCGTTGTTGGTTGTGGCTTGGATCTCCTTAAGATCGGTTGTTGGATGCAGCGAAACAAAGAATAGGTCGATGGAAACGTTCTTTTTCTCGCTGGTCTCGGCCGAGTGCCAGCCCTCGCTAAATCCTTGAATAAAACCATCCGAAAAAGAAAAGATGAGCAGCAGCGCAATAATCACGTTAAGAACCCGTACCCGTATGAGCAGATTTTTATCCATAAGAAGCTATAGTTTTACCAAAATGCGATAGGGTAAATATATTGTTTTTTTTACTCAAAGCCTTGCTTTTGTTATTTTTTTGAGCAGTGCATTGCTTTTGGGAGGAAGCGGTATCCTAAACGTAAAAAACCCTGACGGTATTTCTACCGCCAGGGTCTGCCCTAATAAACTTTGTATAGTTTTATAAAAATATATGGATTTTCTTTCTACTTTTTCTCAACGCCCTTCATAATCACATCAACTTCGTTCTTCTGAGCAAGAAGCTTTGCGGTGAATTCCTTGATGTCATTTACAGTAATGGCCTTAATCTTGGCATCGAAACCGTTTTGGCGGTCGATTCCCCAGGTATAGTATGCGTCAATTGCGTTTAACCAGTGGCTGTTGCTGCGTTGAGCTTCGCCGTAGTTCTTTAGCATGTACTCCTTAACCTTATTAAGGCTTTCCTCGGCTGGACCGCTCTTAACGATTTCGTCTAATCCTTGCTTAACCTTGGCAAGCAGCTTGTCGATTTGCTTAGGATCGGTATCGAACATAACATATAGCGAGAAAGATCCGTATGGATAGTTATCAACGCTTCCTCTTACGTCAACGCCGTAGGTTCCACCCTCATCCTCGCGGATTGTTTTGGTGTAAACAATATCCATAATCTGGTCGAGCATGCTCATCTTAATTCTATTCTCGATAGTGTAGTCGAGCTTGCCGGTATACATGGTGAAGACCGTAGCTTTAGGAGTTTTCATCTCCTTTTCGAATTGGTTCTTGTACTCTCCCTTGCGGGTATACATCTTCACGTCGCGGAAGTTCTCCTTCTTAGGATTGCCCGGTAGCGATGCGATGTACTGCTCAACCATTGGCTTAAGGGTGTTCATGTCTACATTACCTACGAAGGTAAAGGTGAAGTCGCCCATGTTGGCAAAGCGTTGCTTGTAGATCTCCATGATACGCGCATAGTTAACCTTGTCCATCATGGCAGCGGTTAGGCGCTGTGCACGAGGGTGATTTCCGTACATTGCAGAGGTTAGCGAGTCGCTGAAAGCGGTCATTGGGTGCGCTTCCCTATTTGCTAGCATTGCCTTTGCACGTTCGATATACGATTGGAATGCTTCGTTATCTACGCGTGGTGCTGCAACGGTTAGGTAGGTAAGCTGCATCATCGATTCTATATCTTTTGGCGAGCATTGGCCGTTTAGGCTTTCGCTATCGTTGCCAACCGAAGCCTCTACGCTTGCTTTCTTGCCGGCAAGTATTTTTGGAAGATCGGTAGCGCTAAAGTTACCAACGCCACCTACCGAGATAACCTCGTTAAGCGCTTTAATGTTGATTGCATCATTGTCGTCAACCAGCGATGATCCTCCCTTAGAGGTTGCGGTGAAGATAATCTCATCCTCCTTAAAGTCGGTCTTCTTTACCAACACCTTAGCCCCGTTCGAAAGGGTCCAAATGGTTTCGCCAAACTTGCTGCCCTTCTCTTCCTTAACTACCTTTCCGGCTTTTGGAAGCTCTTTGATAAGCGGTTCGTTTGAAACCTTGTCTACGTAAGCGGTGATGTTTTCTGAACGAGCTTTGTTGAATGCTGCGATTACCTCATCGGTAGTTGGATAGGTTAAGCCATCCTTTTTAGGACCGCTAATTGCAATTGCAACGTTCTTTTCTCCAATCATCTCGGCAGCAAACTTGTTAACCTGCTCTACAGGAAGCATTTTTGCTACTTGTTGGAATATTTGGTATTCGGTTTCGATTCCGGCAATTGGGGTATCGTTAAGGAAGTTCTCCAAGTACTGGTTTACGTAGTAGCCATTCTTTTGCTTTTCGCGATCCTTAAACTGGTTCTCTACTTGGCGAAGGAAATCGCTCTTTGCTCTTTCGTACTCGCTTGCGGTGAAGCCAAATTTGCGTACGCGTTCCGATTCGGTAGCTATTGCCGTTAGCGCATTCATTGCTTTGCCCTCCGAGCTAGCTCCGTAGATGGTGAACGCATCTTTTGTATTTGCAATAAAGAAATTTCCGTTATCTCCCTGTGCATAAACAAATGGAGAATTTGGCTTTTGGGCAATCTCCCCAAAGCGGTCGTTCAGCATCTTTTGTGATACTTGGCATAGGTAGTAGTTAACCAGATTTGCTGCCGTTGGGCGAAGCTCCTTAGGCATTTGGTCGCGCTTAAAGAAGAGCATGATCTGGGTATTGGTAGCTTCTGGGTCGGTTGCAATGCTCACAATAGGAGAGTCGTTATCCTTAACCAAGAATTGGGTGCGCTCGGCAGGGTTTACCGGCTTTGCGATATCGGCAAACATAGCCTTAATCTTAGCCTCTACCTTATCTACGTCGATGTCACCAACAATAACAAGGCCTTGAAGGTCGGGACGGTACCACTTGTGGTAGTAGTCCTTTAGCTCCTGATACTTAAAGTTGTCAATAACCTCCATGGTGCCAATTGGCATTCTATTGGCATACTGGCTTCCTTCGAATAGGGTAGGAAGCATCTGGTCGAAAATGCGCATTTGAGCGTTGGTGCGGGTTCTCCACTCCTCGTGGATAACGCCACGCTCGTTGTCGATTTCCTTATCCTCTAGCGAAATGAAGCTCGACCAATCGTGAAGGATAAGTAGGCAGCTGTCAACAACGCCTTCGCGTGTTACAGGTGCATTGGCAATATTGTAAACGGTTTGGTCGAATCCGGTACCTGCATTTAAGTTTGCGCCGAACTTAACGCCGATTGTTTCCAGGTAGTTAATCATCTTTTTCCCTGGGAAATTCTTTGAGCCGTTAAAGGCCATGTGCTCTAGGAAGTGCGCCAACCCGCGTTGGTTCTCCTCTTCGAGTATGGAGCCCACCTTTTGGGCAATGTAGAAGTCTGCCTGTCCCTTTGGCTCTGCGTTGTGGCGGATGTAGTAGGTTAGGCCGTTATCTAGCTTCCCTACGCGTACCTTGGGGTCGGTAGGTAGCGGTGGCATTTGCTGTGCCAGCGCTGGTAGGCTTAGCAGCGCTACCATCAGAAGCAAGAAAATGTTCTTTTTCATAAAAAGCATGTTAGTGAATATTAATTGTGAAGAAAACTATTCCGGTTGATACTCCAGCAGGTCGCCCGGCTGGCAGTCGAGCTCCTTGCATAGCATCTCCAAGGTGCTAAAGCGGATGGCCTTGGCCTTGCCCGTTTTAAGGATGGAGAGATTTGCCTGAGTAATTCCCACCCTATCGGCCAGCTCGCCCAGCGAAACCTTACGCTTCGCCATCATTACATCGAGATTTACTACTATTGGCATATCAGATGGTTAATTCTTGTTCTTCTTTAATGCGGTTGGCCACCACCAGTATTTCGGCAAACACCAGCAGCATTAGCCCTACCACGATTTGGGTGCACGAGAGGTCGACCACCATCTCGTAGCCTTTTACCTGTGCCACCGACTTTATGTAGTGCAGATCGACGTACTGCGAGCCGATAAATACGGCTTCCTTAACGATTAGCAGGATTCCGATTGCCCTAACGCGGATTAGGTTGCGGCGCGTAAGCACGTTGCCCCGACCCAGCGACGCTGTTATCTTCCAAATAAGGATAATAAGCCAACCAATTATACCTAATGTAAGCACCGCCATTGTTGTATCGGATACAAGCTTCCCGATGGGCTTTTGGCTGTTGTGCAGAATAACCGTTGCCTCGTTGATGGTGGCTAGCGCTTCCGAGCCGTTGGTGGTTGCCACCTTAAGCTCGCTTCTGCTTTCCAAGGGGCGTAGCGACACAAAGTAGAGCTCCGTCGAAGCGTTTTTTTGCTTGCCAAGCTTTGCCGAACGTACCCCCTCCTTAAATCCGCTAACGAAGTCGGTAGATAGGGAGACGATAAGCAGTAGTGCGATTACCACATTTAGCAGACGTACCCGTATCAGCAGCTTCTTATCCATAAACGATACTTATTTATCGAAATTCGATATGCAAACATATTACAATATTTTTGTTTTTCAAGAAATATTTACTGTTTTTCGATAAATGATTTTTGTCTTTTCATTGGTGAGACTTTACATTTGGCTGTTGGCTAATATTTTATAACGACATCGATGCTTTTCGGCTTTGGGCTGCTTTATTTTTTTGAGGTCATAATTTCAATTCCAATTCTTTGTAGAATCCTTTTGTGCTCACCCATCCGTTTAATTTTTAATGTAGAGTGGGGCAAAATCGAATAGGAAGTGGCTGCGGCTGGCCTATTGGGGCTAATCTGATTGTAGGGCTTCTTATTGGGCTTGCACTCCTTTTAGGGCTATGCCATTAGCTTAAGCATGTTGCTTTATCGGCGCTGTCATTCCTGGCTTGTCCCGGAGCCCTTAGTTCGGGTCGCCAATCGAAGGCTAAATCCGATTGATCCTAAGAACGCGCCCTTCGGATACAGGAATGTCGCTTTTAAGAATCCTTCTTTCATCAAAGAGGCCGATATTAAGAAGTTAGTATGCCGTAGCACAAGGCATATCCCCCGCAGGCGGGTGGCAATATTGCTAAGCTAAGCATAGAGCTCAATCAGCGCTATCATTCCGGTCTTGTCCCGGAATCTAATCGAGAATTCAATGGATTTAAAAAGGCCCCAACTTCTCGGGATTTCCAACCTTTGGTCTGCTCATTAGATTGGCTACGCCGAACTATAGTTTGACTACGTCGATCTAAAGATTCCGTGACAAGCATGGGATGACACTTCCAGGGAACGTCTTTCCTTTACTTAACGACATTGCTTACAGAGGTAGGGGCTGTAAAATGTGAGTTTATGGAGAAATATGATGTTTTAGTCAACTCTACGCTACCCTAAATCCACTACCTAAGCCCTGCCAGCGGGGGACAACCTTCGATAAAGAGTGGTACCATTACCTAAAAACGAACGCCCTGCCTTCGAACAGCCATTAAATTGCATAACAAGCACGGGATAACACTCCGAGGAAGGGCGATATGCCTTAAGTAAATAGCATTGCCCTTTAAGAAGGCATCTGGTCGCCTTTCTTGCAGGAGAAAAAGCTTAGGGAAAGCCTACCCGCTGATGTCGGGAGCAAGTGCATGGCATTTCGCTGAAAAATGGTAAGTTCTAGCCCTAGCCGCAGCTCTCTATTCTTTATCAACAGCGTTTAAGGTAAGGTTGGTACCATCCTACGGGAGGTTTTAGGCTTTTAAACAAAGAATTCCAAACTAAAAGTACGATTGTCACCGCCTTACGGTAGGCTAAATTGGCTTAGTAGAAGGTTTTCTCCCTTTAAAAGAAAGTATGCGAAGCTTAATGTATGCTAAATACTTTCGAAAGATTCCACTAAATTTCGGAAAGATTCCGTTAAGCTTCGGAAATGTTTCGTTAAGGCATGCAAAATCCTCATTAAGCGCAGAAATCTGCCATTAAGCCTGGCAACGGGCTATTAAAGAGCAATAACGTCCCATTAAGCTCCGGCAGGTATTAGCTAAGCTTCGTTTGCCTTATGCTATGCTGATTAAAGTTGGTAGTTAACCTGGCTACCTCTTGCTGTTACGTGGTTGCTTCCCATTAGAGGTGCTGCACATGGCGCATTAGGAGGGAGATGGACTAAAATAGGTACAGAATAAAAGTTAAATAATATTAATATGTATTGTGCGATATTTTAACTATTTACTAACTTGTATGCATGCTTGGTTAGGGTAGCCAAACAGCTTGTAAATGTGTCTTAACCACGCTGCTAAGCAGGATTAGCCGATATTCTGCATAATTACCACTCAGTAAAACATTAATACTGATGCCTAAACTACTAAATCGCAACTATGCGATGTCGGATAACGACATGTTAACGGAATCGAAAACTAAAGTAGAGCTTGCTAAAGGTGACTTAGAGTCGCTAAAGAAGGTAGAACCCAGCTTAACGCAGGAGCAGCTCGAACAGTGGGACGCTAACATCGATGCCTGTCTAAACGATTACACCAGCTTGGAATCTAAAGCCGCCATCACGATTGCAACCCAAAAGGTGAACGACCTAATGGAGCACTGTAAGGGCGAGATGCAAATCTTCTACTTTCATGTAAATCGCGAGTTTGCCAGCAACGCTGCAGCCGCTATCGAATTTGGTGAACGCGGAATTGAAAATGCCCGCAAAAGCCCGGAGAAGATGATACGCCAGATTAGCCTGGTTACAACGGTTGCCGAAAAGCCGGAGTATAAGGAGAGGCTGAGCAAGCGCCTACCCGTCGGATTTATGGAAAACCTAGGCGCAAGCAAGCTGAAGCTAAATGAGGCAATGGTACAGCAATCGGTTGCCAAAACTACACAGCCTGCCGACACCGAGGAAAGGATCGCCAAGTTCAACGCGGTATGGAACTTTACCCGTAACATAAGCGAAATAGGGAAGATTGCCTTCCGCGATAGCTACGCCAAGCAGCAGCAGTACAACCTTTACGATGCCCCTGCGGCAAAAAAGGATGCTGACGATCCGGCAAAGGCATCGGCTCCGGAAGCTCAGGAGGAGTAGCCCTACACAATGACTATTTGTTTTTCTTAAGATAAAAATTTACTCATTGCTAACCCCCAATACCGAGTGCGCTTGGTGTTGGGGGTGACTTTTACATCTTTAAAATTACCACGGAACAAATCTGTCGTAAAGAGCAACCAGAATCGTTATAATAATAAAAATTACCCCCCTTTTTACTTTTCGTTTTAGCTCGATGTTTTGCTGTCTTAATTTTTCTTCATTCATAAGCTCTTTTACTTTAAGTATCCTACAATAATGTGTACGGAATAGTATATTATAAGCATAAACACATATGCTTTAATAATGGCATTGGCTATTTTTAGCCGTTTGTTTTGCTTTTTAAGTTCTTCAACGTTATCCATGTTGGTTCTGTATTAATAATTAGAGCTGGCAAGCCAGATAAAATAAATGCACCGTCTTATGTTTTTTGTAACGCATATTTGTTCTAAGCTGATTGGTTAATTGTGGAAGAATTCAGAAAGCATAAAAGAATTCATTGCTGCATGCAGTACAAAGCCATAAAGAAAACCGGCACGTAATCTTACGTAGTAGAAAAAATAAGCAGATATCAGGATGCTACCAATGGAGAAGAAGTAGCTGCCCATGTGGGTAATGCTAAACTCACCGTAATTTCCGATATGCAGTAGGGCAAACAGCAATGCGACTGAATGAAGTAGCGTCTTACCATGCTTCTTCTTTAAGGCATCCAGCTGTTCCTGAGTAATTTTTTGACGAACAAAAAAAGCTACGCTTCCCATTAGAATAACAACTCCAACAAATAAATACCAATTGCCCAAGACGAATGAGATTAGGAGTACAAGAATAGGCAGCCCAACTAAGACATGGCCGCGCTTAAAGGAGAAAGGGAGCCTGAAGGCAGCCTCTTCCATAAATGGTCCGATTATGCAGCCGTAAAATAGAAGAAATGAAGGTCCAATTTCTTTAGCAATAGAGGCTAATCCATTGTCATAGGCCTGCCATGTTTCCAAATGGCTTTTACTTCCTGTAAAATAGATGTAGAGCATTTGTAGTGCTGCATTAGCCAGTAGCAGTACAACTAGAATACCTAAAGAGCCTAGTGTAAAACGCGCTTTACTGCGCCAACCTTCTACCATAGGCTTGTCGTATGGAGACAGAAGAAAGCTGAAGAATTCTTTCATTGAAGTTGTATGTTTATGTTGTTGATAATGGATTACTAATAAGTAAATGCTTTGTTTGTGATCTTTATATCCCGATAGGGAATTGGCATTAGCTATTCCAAATCGGGATAATGCATTGTTATGGATACTCCTCGTTTCTCGCAAAAGCGAGCTGCGCCCGTTTAAAGATAAATGGTAGGGTAATAAGCGAAAGGACGAGTAACGAAATTGCTACAATACTGTTGTTGACCTCCCACTCTTCTCCAAGGTAGATTGCACCACCAACAGCAACCGCGTTGTTGATAAAGTGAAGAACTATACCAGGAATTACGCTTCGAGTTCTGTAGTAGAGCCAGCCGAAGAGTAGTCCTATCACAAACGCTCCCGGTATCTGTGCCGGGTTGAAGTGTATGATTCCAAAGATGAGCGCCGAGATGATTATGGCCTTTACTGGGCGGTATTCCTCGAGCAGCAGCTTGGTGATCATTCCCCTAAAGATGATCTCCTCGCCAATAGGGGCAACAATTACGGCTGCAATAATGGTTGCAGCAGAGGTAAAGTCAACATTCATCCAATCGAAGACGTTGGGTAGCGGTACGTACTCATTAAAAATGCCAATTAGGACAAAAAGGAGCAGGAATAGGATAAAGGTATAGCCTACCTGAATGCCAGAAAGGTTGTACGAAAAGTCGCTACGCTGCATGTACCTCTTTCGGTAGCCGTAGTAAATGGTTATTGCGGTTGCAATGGCTATTCCAAGACTGGTTGTTATGCCGCTAATTTCGTTTTTGGGAAAACCAACCACCTCGAAGATGAGGCCAACCATACTTAAAGGTACACCAACAACTAAGGAGAAAAGGATGTTAAAGGCGAGTAGCTTAAGAGATCTGTTCATTAGAGATTTTTGATTAGTGTTAGTACAAAAGATCCCTGCACATTGTCAGCGCACAGGATATAAAGGTAAACCAGCAGATTTCGGAGAATGAGAACGGTTGTCACGGCCCAATAGGCTGCTTTTTTACCCTGCTTACAGTAGCCATAGTAGCAAAGGCAAAGTACCACACCCATTACCATAGAGTTTAGGATATGACCGGATGTCGAAAAGGTTATAATGGCGAATACTAGTGCAGGGGCACCTGCCGTACGCTTACTTTTAAGGCTATTGGGCGTACTATGGTTTACGTTGGGGGCAAACAGAAAGATGAGCGAGAGCACCAGTGGCGCCACAATACAGGTAAGAACGAAGGTTAGAAGCGGATTGTGAGCAGCTGTTTCTATCCAATCTCCCTTTAGGTAATCGACTGGCGAATAGGGCAACCCTACCAAAAGGAATAGCAGCAAAAAGAGCATTACATACGGAGTAAACGGGAGTTGTTGTACGCGAACTATGCATCGGAGGACAAAGCGGTTCATTCCTATTATGGTTTAGATATTTTGAAAAATTATAGTTAATCAATAATAGTAGTAGGTCTTCAGTATAAGGCAATATTTCTGATAACAAAAGTAGTTTTTTTTAAATGCCAAGATCCATGAAAACAAAAAAAGCCCCGCAAATGCGAGGCTTTTTCTATGATTTGTTTGGCTAAAGCTTACTCAGCAAGCTTAGCGCAAAGGAATTCGCGGTTTAGGCGAGCGATGTGCGAAATAGAGATGCCCTTTGGACATTCTGCCTCGCAAGCACCGGTGTTGGTACATCCACCAAAGCCCAGCTCATCCATTTTAGCCACCATGCTTTTTGCACGACGTGCGCCTTCGATCTTTCCTTGAGGAAGAAGGGCTAGCGACGATACGCGAGCCGAAACGAATAGCATTGCAGAGCCATTCTTGCAGGTTGCAACGCAAGCACCGCAACCAATACAGCTAGCTGCATCCATGCTTTCGTCTGCTTTCTCCTTGCTAATTGGAATTGCGTTACCATCAGGAATACCACCGGTATTTACGGTAACGAAACCACCTGCTTGAAGAATCTTATCGAAAGCTTGACGGTCTACAACAAGGTCCTTAATTACAGGGAAGGCAGCCGAACGCCAAGGCTCAATGGTAATGGTATCGCCATTCTTGAACTTACGCATGTGAAGCTGGCAAGTGGTGATGTCATCGTCTGGTCCGTGAGCGCGGCCATCGATATATAGCGAGCACATACCGCAAATACCCTCGCGGCAGTCGTGATCGAATGCGATAGGCTCTTTTCCTTCGTGAATAAGGTTGTTGTTAACGATGTCCAACATTTCTAGGAACGAGCTTTCGGTCGAAATGTCGTTCACCTTATATGTTTCAAATCTTCCTTTGCTTTTAGCATCGGCTTGGCGCCATACCTTAAGCGTGAGATTTAGCTTGTTTTCCATGATTGTTCTCCTCCGATTACTCTTTATAGTTACGTTGTGCCACCTTAATGAATTCGAAGTTTAGTGGCTCTTTGTTAAGCTCTGGCTTTTGGCCTTCGCCGGTGTACTCCCAGCAAGCAACGTAGGTGTACTCTTCGTCGTTACGCTTAGCTTCTCCCTCTTCGGTTTGGAACTCTTCGCGGAAGTGACCACCACACGATTCGTTACGGTTGTAAGCATCGTAAGCCATAACCTCGCCCATTTCAAGGAAGTCGGCAAGGCGTAGAGCTTTTTCGATTTCTGGGTTGAAAGAGTTGTTGGTTCCTGGAACGTAAACGTTCTTCCAGAACTCTTCGCGAAGCGCTTTAATACGCTCAACCGCTTGCTCAAGACCCTTTTCGTTACGAGCCATACCCACTAGATCCCACATGATGTGGCCTAGCTCCTTGTGTAGCTCGTCAACAGTCTTCTTACCCTTAATGCTGAATAGCTTTTCGATTCTAGCCTTAACAGCTTTCTCTGCTTCTTCGAACTCTGAGGTGTTGGTGTTTACCTTAGGAGAGGTAATCTCGTGCGATAGGTAATCGCCAATGGTGTATGGAAGGATGAAGTATCCGTCAGCAAGACCTTGCATAAGCGCAGATGCACCAAGACGGTTTGCTCCGTGATCTGAGAAGTTTGCCTCACCGATAGCGTACAATCCTGGGATGTTGGTCATCAGGTTGTAGTCGCACCAAAGACCACCCATGGTGTAGTGAACCGCTGGGTAGATCATCATAGGCTCTTCGTAAGGATTTACGTCGGTAATCTTCTCGTACATTTGGAATAGGTTACCGTAGCGAGCTTCGATGGTCTTTTGTCCAAGACGGTTGATAGCGGTAGAGAAATCTAGGAATACGGCCAAACCTGTTTCGTTAACACCGAAACCAGCATCGCAACGCTCCTTAGCAGCACGCGAAGCAACGTCACGTGGTACAAGGTTACCGAATGCAGGGTAACGACGTTCTAGGTAGTAGTCGCGATCCTCTTCTGCGATAGAAGAAGCCTTGATTTGCTTCTTGCGAATCTTCTCTACATCTTCCTTCTTCTTTGGAACCCAGATACGGCCATCGTTACGAAGCGACTCCGACATAAGGGTTAACTTCGACTGTTGGTCACCGTGTACTGGAATACAGGTTGGGTGAATTTGGGTGAAGCAAGGGTTAGCAAACATTGCGCCCTTTTTGTAAGCTTGCCAAGCAGCCGAACCGTTAGAGTTCATAGCGTTGGTCGAAAGGAAGAATACGTTTCCGTAGCCACCAGTTGCAAGAACAACAGCGTGTGCTCCGTGACGCTCGATTTCGCCGGTTACAAGATTGCGGGTAATGATACCACGAGCCTTGCCATCAATGATAACTACATCGAGCATTTCGTGGCGAACGTACGACTTGATATTGCCACGAGCAATACCCTTGTTAAGGGCAGCGTAAGCACCTAGTAGAAGTTGCTGTCCGGTTTGTCCCTTAGCGTAGAAGGTACGAGAAACCTGAGCACCACCAAAAGAGCGGTTGTCAAGTAGTCCGCCGTAATCGCGAGCAAATGGAACACCTTGAGCAACGCATTGGTCGATGATAGCGCCGCTTACTTCAGCCAAACGGTAAACGTTGGCCTCGCGAGCACGGTAGTCACCACCCTTAATCGTATCGTAGAACAAACGGTAAACCGAGTCGTTATCGTTTTGGTAGTTCTTAGCAGCGTTGATACCCCCTTGAGCCGCGATAGAGTGCGCACGACGTGGGCTATCAGAGATGCAGAATACCTTTACATTATATCCAAGGTCGGCAAGAGAGGCAGCTGCAGAAGCACCACCTAAACCGGTACCAACAACAATAATGTCTAACTTTCTTTTGTTTGCGGGACTAACCACTTTAATGGCAGCCTTATGATTTTTCCACTTGTCCGCCAATGGGCCAGCTGGAATCTTAGAATCAAACTGTTTCATATCGTAATCTTTTTTTCTTTTCAATTTAGAACGATTGCTCGATCGAATTAAGCATCAAGACCTAAAAGGAAGAATAGTGGGATGATAGCAAAACCTACAGCAACGATAGTTGCGTATGCATAGGCAACTGCCTTCCAACGTTTAATCCAGATTTGGTTGTTAAGTCCAACAGTTTGGAATGCGCTCCAAAAACCGTGGGTTAGGTGGAACCATAGGGCAATTATCCATACAACGTAAACAACAGAGTAAATTGGGTTGCGGAATAGCTCAACAACTAGACCGTAGGCATTTTCCATCATAACTCCATCAACGTCAACCTCGGCCAAAAGTGGCGATCCGGTAAACTTGATCTTTACGAAGAAGTTGGCAAGGTGGATAGCCAAGAACCCAAGCACGATAACACCAAGTACGAACATGTTACGAGAAGCAAAGGTTGCATTACCTGATTGGTTGTTTACGGCATATCTTACTGGGCGAGCTTGCATGTTGCGTAGGGTGATGGTGAAAGCCCATACGATGTGAAGCAGGAATCCAATAGCCAATACAGGTTCAAACACCTTGATTAGAGGGTTTGTAGCCATAAAGTGAGCGCCTAAGTTGAACAGTCTTCCCGTGTTGTCGAACATTAGAAGAGAGTTTACTCCGAGGTGCACCAATAGAAACACGATTAGGAATAAACCGGAAAGACTCATTACCAGTTTTTTCCCAATAGAAGAACTAAAAATGTTACTCATGTCGGAATTATTTGTTTTAAAAAATCGTTCAGTTTTGCACATTTATAGCAAGTTACGTTGGTTGTATCCCGCCAAATAGAGCTACGCAAAAGTACCCCGTTGTTTATCAATTAACAAAAGAAATAGCCTCAAAAAACAGTTCCCCATGGCAAAAAACCTTAATTTAAATCGATTCTAGAATAGCACAGTTAACTGTAAGTTGTGGTCCATACTTTCGAATGGCGTATATTTGCACAAAAAATTAGCTTATGGAAAAGTTCGTGATGTTTGGTGATACTCCTTTGTTTTACATTGATGAGGGACGAGGGATTCCGGTTATGCTGCTACATGGCTATCTCGAGTCGTCGCTTGTGTGGGACGATTTTGCTTCAAACCTTAAGCGGACTAATAGGGTTATTCGCTTAGACCTTCCGGGTCATGGGCTGTCGGGAGAACATGGAGATGTTCACACCATGGAGTTTATGGCCGATGCGGTTCGGCATGTTCTTGCGCTGGCAAATGTAAATAAGTGTATTTTGGTGGGCCATTCGATGGGGGGATATGTTACCCTTGCTTTTGCAAAGAAGTATCCCGAATTGCTTAATGGTTTTGTGCTCTTTCATTCAACGCCTAATCCAGATTCTGAAGAAAAGCGGGCGCTGCGGGATAAGGAGATAGAGCTGTTGAAGGAAGATAAGCTCGAACTCATAGCACGTACAACGGCTCCTAACGGTTTTGCGCGCGACAATCGTAAGCGTTTTGCCGATTTTATAGATGAATGTGTAGAGATGTACAGCGTAAACGAAAAGGCTGGTGTTATAGCAAGCCTTAATGGGATGAAGATACGCGAGGATATGAATGAGTTTGTTGCGTCAACAACTATTCCCCATATGTTTGTTTTTGGCATGAAGGACTTTTACATAAGTTGGGAGGTTGCCGAAGGTTTAATGGCAAAGTTTCCAAAGGCCGAGACGCTAGTTTTAGAGAATTCAGGCCATATGGGATTTGTTGAAGAGCCTAAAAAATCGCTAGAAGCCATAGTGGCTTTTGCTGAGAAGTGCGCATAAACTTGCATTAATGGCAAAAAAAAGGGCGCAAATGTCTTTTTTTGATGCGATTTTTTGATAACACATTTTAATACTTAGAAGATTTTGTTAAATTTGCAGCAGGGATTAGTGTTTAGTGATCCTTGGTTCTAATCGATTATAAGGTGTTTTTGCTTCTTAGCTTTGTTTGACTTGGGATATGGGATATGGAGAAGCAAGAGAATTTGGCTGTAAAAAACAAAAGTTTCGAAAAGATGAGGAAGGCATTACTTTTATTAGTAGCCGCAGTTTTGGGGGCTTGCGGGGAATATGAGAATAAGGATGCAGATAGCAATACGCTGAATGTAACCACGAATAAGGAGGTCGTTATATCCGACGGTGTCTTTTTGAAGGTGCATGAAGTGGTTGATATGCGTAAACCTATAGGTTCTGGTTATGTAAGGCAAGGCGAAGCAAAGCTTAGGCTCCAGCTTTACACCGGGAAGCGTTCTGTTGATACTGCTATTAGTACAAGTTTTCCTAATGAGATTGTTTTGGATGGAATTCGCTTGAAGCTTAATTCTGTTTATCCCTATCCAGAGTTTAATAAAACTCGTCGTCAGTCCGATTACGTAATTCAGCTTTCTTACGGTAAGGCAAAGTAAGAAGGTTTATAACAGAATATGAAGAAAGGAAGCAGGTTGGCTTCCTTTCTTCATATTATAAAGTTCCGATTAACACTAACTCTTGCCATTAAGAGGTGAATTGTACAGCTCTTTTAGAATGTCTGTATTATCGCCCCATCTCTCGGTTATAGAGTTAAGCACCGCAAAAAGTTCTTCCACGTCATTGAGGGTGACAAGCTTCATGCGGGTTTCCTTAAAGTTGGGTAATCCCTTAAAGTAGCTGCTCAAGTGGCGGCGCATTTCCAGAATACCAGTTCTGTCCCCTTTTATTTCTACCGATTTTTTTAGGTGGCGCTTGGCAATCTCCACACGCTCTGGTACGGAAGGAGGCAGCATTAGCTCGCCTGTTTGCAGGTAGTGCTTTATCTCCTTAAAAATCCAAGGGCGTCCGTAGGTGGCCCGTCCAACCATTATGGCATCTACGCCATAGCGATCGAACATCTCCTTCGCTTTTTCGGGAGAAGCAACGTCTCCATTGCCAATAATCGGGATGTGAATTCGGGGGTTGTTCTTTACTTCACCTATAAGCGTCCAGTCGGCTTCGCCGGTGTACATTTGGGCGCGAGTTCTTCCGTGAATGGTTAGTGCCTGTATTCCCACATCCTGAAGGCGCTCTGCTAGTTCGACAATATTCTTCATCGAGTCGTCGTAGCCAAGGCGGGTTTTAACCGTAACAGGGAGCTTTACCGCCTCGACAATCTGGCGGGTCATCTCTACCATAAGGTCGGGGGTGCGCATCATGCCCGAGCCTGCACCTCGCCCGGCAATTTTGCGAACGGGGCAGCCAAAGTTGATATCGACAAGCTCGGGGCCTGCTTCTTCGGCAATCTTGGCAGCTTCCACCATGCTTTCGATGATGTGGCCGTATATCTGAATGCCAATAGGACGCTCGTAGTCGTATATGTTGAGCTTCTCTACCGACTTATGGCCATCGCGTATCAGCCCATCCGAAGAGATAAACTCGGTGTACATCATATCGGCACCGAACTCCTTGCAGATAAAGCGAAACGAAGGATCGGTTACATCCTCCATTGGGGCCAAGAAAAGAGGTTGCTCTCCCAACTCTATTGTTCCAATTTTCATGTTTTGCAATTTGGGCTACAAAAATAGAAAGAATTATCAGAGTTCGAGTTAGCTACATTTTTGTAGATTTGTGCCTGTAAACATTGTTAACAGAACACAAATCTGCGAAGGGACTTTGCTTGATAAAAGCATGATCCAGTGTGTTCGCCTTTCGAAAATTTAAAGTTTGAATGAAAACTTCCGGTAGTATTCTTGTAAAGCTGATTTTGAGCATATCCATAATAGCCCTGTCGATACTTGCAACGCTGCTGATTAGCGAGGCCATTTCCCCGGATTCGATAGCTACTCTACAGCGTTTGCTGAAGATTCAAGCACCAGCAAACCCTTCGTTGCAGGAGTTACTGTTTAGGATGAAGCTTTCTCAAGGGGGGCAAACTATAGGTGTTTTTCTTGTTCCAGCATTAGCTATGGTTGGAGTGCTGTATGGGCGTAAGGGAATCTCGTTGATGCTTGCGTCTAAAGTACACTGGCGCGATCTATTTGATGCGGTTTTTCTTGTTTTATTCTCGACAACGATAATGGTGCTTGCCTCGCGGTATAGCCAACTGTTGCCTTGGCCTCAAAAGTATATGGAAGCCAATGCGCAAAGCGAAAAGCTGACGAACCTGTTGCTTTTTGGAACCTCTTACTTCGATTTGACCCTTAATCTCATTATTGTTTGCGTTATTCCTGCGTTTTGCGAGGAATTCTTCTTCCGAGGTTTTCTACAGCGCATCTTTATGAAGTGGATCAAAGATCCTCATCTCTGCATATTCTTAGCTGCGGTTCTATTTTCGGCTTTTCATTTTGATGCGGTGATGTTTTTGCCCCGATTCTTGCTTGGTGCTATGCTTGGATACCTATTTTACTGGACAGGAAGTCTTTGGGTGCCTATGCTGGCTCACTTTATAAATAATGCGCAGTACGTAGTTTCTGCTTTTATATTAAACCGAATGGATAAATCGCCAGCAACAGCGGCTGGAAGTGGTGGTGATTTTGAAATCAGCAACTTCAACGTTATTTTTTCTCTTGTGCTGATTGTGCTGCTGCTTTTTTCGATCTACATGAGGCATATGAATGTTCGGGAATTCCCCAAACTACCATAAGCGGTGATGTGCAAGTGCTGTAACTTTCAACTAATGTGTGCAGTTGCTTGTATAGATTAAGCGTACAGGCTGTTTAGGCTATAAATTACTATAACTTTAGCTGTAAATAATAATATCTTATAAGTATTTAATTCATATTTTTGGTGCAGTTAATAGCACGAACACTCTAAAATATAAATCGCTATGTACGGCAAAATTCAACAGCACCTTCAAAATGAACTTGCAGCTATCGAAGAGGCAGGATTGTACAAAAAGGAGCGCATTATAACCAGCCCACAAAAGGCTGATATTACGGTTAACGGCGGCCAAGAAGTTCTAAACTTTTGCGCCAACAACTACCTAGGTCTTTCCGATAACCAACGCGTGATTAAGGCAGCCAAGAAGGCTATGGAAAAGCGCGGATACGGTATGTCTTCAGTTCGATTTATCTGCGGAACTCAGGATATCCACAAGGAGTTGGAGCACGCTATCTCTGACTACTTTGGAACAGAAGATACCATTCTTTACGCAGCATGTTTTGATGCTAACGGTGGTGTGTTTGAGCCGCTTTTTGGCGAAGAGGATGCTATCATCTCGGATGCGCTTAACCATGCTTCTATTATCGACGGTGTCCGCCTATGTAAGGCAGTAAGGTATCGTTACGCTAATGCGGACATGGAGGATTTGGAAAATCAGCTTAAGCTAGCACAAGCACAACGCTTCCGTATCATTGTAACCGACGGCGTATTCTCTATGGATGGCAACGTTGCTCCAATGGATAAGATTTGTGAGCTGGCCGAAAAGTATGACGCACTAGTAATGGTAGACGAATGCCACTCGGCTGGTGTTGTTGGTAAAACTGGACGTGGTGTAACTGAGCAGTTCAACGTTCGTGGCAAGGTTGATATCCTCACAGGAACACTAGGTAAGGCATTTGGTGGTGCTATTGGTGGATTTACCACCGGTAGAAAAGAGATCATCGACTTACTTCGTCAGCGTTCTCGTCCATACTTGTTCTCTAACTCTATTCCACCTGCAGTTGTAGGTGCAAGCCTTGAGGTTTTCCAAATGTTAGGCGAGTCGGATGAGCTGCATGATAAGCTAGTTCGCAATGTTGAGTATTTCCGCACCAAGATGGTTGCTGCCGGATTCGATATCAAGCCAACTCAATCGGCTATCTGTGCCGTAATGCTATACGATGCTAAGCTGTCGCAAGATTTTGCCGCTAAGCTTCTCGAAGAGGGCATCTACGTTACCGGATTCTACTATCCAGTAGTGCCAAAGGGACAGGCTCGTATCCGCGTTCAGGTTTCGGCAGGCCACGAAATGGAGCATCTCGACAAGTGTATTGCGGCCTTTACCAAGGTTGGCAAGGAGATGGGCGTTTTGAAGTAAGCTCATCGAATACGATAAAAGGAGGGTCGCCCATGAGGGTGGCCCTTCTTGCTTTTTGGGTATTGCCGTGAGGACTAATAATAAGAGATCGGCAAACTTCAATTTTCATTTCTTTTGAGGGATCAAAAGAAACGAAACAAAGAAAAATCCTGCACGAATTAACTCGCTCGGTCGCGGTGGAATGTTACGATTTCAAATGTTGCTTCTTGTCCTTTCATCGGCATTGCACTGATTCGCGTTGTGGAAGTTCCGCTCGCTCAAACAGAATTCGTGCCTGTCTGGTATGGCTTCGCCATGTTATTTACGGAAAAACCTTACGGCTCTTTTCATCAATCCATGCCGGCTATTCGGTGTCCATCAATTTAACGCCCTGCTTTTGTTCTTCTATAAATAGTCCTGAAATAGTCCTGACGGCAAAGGCTTTTATGGGGGCGGCCGAAGTGCCCCGCAAAGGAGGCCTCGAAAACGGCCTTTATTTAGCTTTAGCTAGTAAATATGATGTTAAAAGCTTGAGGCGGGAAGCTAAAAGCTACAACCGGGAAGCAAGAAGTGTCGAACCGGAAGCGAAAAGTGACAGGTGGGAAGCGAAAAGCTTGAGGCAGGATGCTAAAAGCTACAACCGGGAAGCAAGAAGTGTCGAACCGGAAGCTAAAAGTATCAGGCCGGAAACCAAAAGCGTCAGGCAGGAAGGCAAAAGCTGCAGACGGGAGGCAAGAAGTATCGGGCAGGAACCGAAAAGCGGCAGCAGGGAGGCCTAAAGCTTGAGAACGGCTACTGGAATAAAGAAGGCGGAAGCAACCTTACGGGGTGCTTCCGCCTTTTATGCTATGGGGGGTGTGGCAATGCTCGGAAGCCGAGCTGCCGGAGCGAGCTGGCTATGCCTTGGTAAAGTCGATCTTACCTACCAGCTTGTACTCGGGGCTGGTGGCGCCAAATAGCGACTTGATGTAGGTTTTGGCATCGAGGGCTACATCTACTAGTCCGGTTAGGGGGGTGTAGAGCGCACGGTTGCGGGCCATGCGGGCGTTGTCGATGGCAACCTTGGCGTTGTTGCAGGCGGTATTCTTGGCGCGCAGCTCCACCGCTAGGGCTTGGAGTACGGGTAGCTTGATGTCCTCCTCGTTGGGCGCGTACTCGGGGGTTGCTGCCAGGTACTGAACGTAGCGCTCGTAGCTGTCGAGTACGCTGTCGTAGCTCTGCTGCGAGGTGGATACGGTGGCCACCTTAGTGTCCGTTGCAGCAGCGGCTTTGGCCGAGGTGGTACGGTTGCCCCTTATCTTGCGAACGATGGCCGTGGCGGCCTCGTCGGTTTGCTCGGACGAGCTGGAGGCGCGAAGCGCGTTGAGCGAGCGGGTTACCCGCGGGCCTAGCGGACCAAAGGCGCTATCGCGCTCGATGGTGGCACGGCTATAGGTGGGCATGGCGTTGTTAACGGCTAGAATGGCGGCGCGTCCGTCGGCTTCCATTTTCTTAAGCGCTTCGAGTAATAGAGCGGGGTTGGTGGGCTTGTACCGTTCGCCGTAGCTGGCGATGTTGGCGATTAGTAGTCCTAGGTTATCCACGTTCTTGGCGTGCCCGGTTTCGTAGGTGCTGGTCATAATAATTTTAGCTTTTAATGTTTGTAGTTTAGTTTCGAATCGACCTAAAGCTAGAAATCTCGGTTAACATAACCAAGGGTTTTTACAGCTTATTTTAGCTGCACCCAAAAATATTTTGAGGCTATATGGCTGTGGTAGCGTGTAAAGCCATTTTGTATGAATTATATTTTAGCTGATGGAGGGTAATGGGTAAGGGAAAAGGGTATGTTTGGGAGGCTTTGTTCTTCTAGTTGCGGACTGGAGACCGCTATTTAGTAAAAACGAAGTCACAGACTTCGCCTAGCTTTGTGATTCTACTATTCAGTAGTACCCAAGGGTCAGGCACGTATTCGTGTTCAGGTTTCGGCCGGCCACGAAATCGAGCATCTTGATAAGTGTGTGGCTGCCTTTACTAAGGTGGTAAAGAGATGGGCGTGATAAAGTAAACCATTTACAAGCATAGTTCGAATAAAGAGGGGGCTTCCGGATGGTTGCCCCCTCTTTTTGTCCAAAGTCCGTTTTCAACAATTCAATAGCTATCTTTGTAGGATAAATGTATGACTTTGTGGCTTGGTGTTTAGGCCGCATATAATCGGAATTAACTATGCAGATACGTAAGCAGCTTACATGGATTTTACTTATTCTTATAGCATCCTCCGCGAGTGCACAGAATATTGCAGGGAAGATACTTGATAAGCAGGGTAATCCTGTTCCTTTTGCAACCATTTTTATTCGTGAAGCCAACAGGGGCTTAGCCGCAAACGATAAGGGGAAGTTTCAGGTTAATGTCGAACCAGGAACTTATACCGTTAAGTTTCAGTCAATCGGATATAGGCCTGTTTCGCAAGTGGTAAAGGTTGGTGATGGAACTACTAACGTAAATATTGTACTGGAAGAGGCAGTTTACGACCTCTCGCAGCTTACCGTATCGAGTAAGGATAACCCCAGCGTATGGATTATGCGTAAGGCCATAGCCCTTGGCCAACAGTATAAGCGTTCGGTGAGCTCCTATTCGTCCGACGTTTACCTTAAGCTGAGCTTTAATGCTAGTAAGTTTTCGCGAATACTTAGGTATATGACGCCTAAAAGTATAGCTATCCCGAAAGAGGGGAAAACCTACTTTGGCGAGATGCTTAGCAAGATAACCTTTAATGCTCCCGAAACCTACAGCCAGCGGGTTATCTCGTTTAGATCGACGTTGCCGGGTGCCGACTCTAAGGATAACTTCCCTGGCCTCGAATTTCTTAGCACGAGCATCTACGACAACTCTTTTAGCGATATCCCATCGCCTCTTGGCCTAAACGCTTTTTCGTACTATCAGTTTAAGCTTATTGGATCGACCTTGGAGAACAACGTGCCAATCTATAAAATACAGGTACTTCCTAAACGTCCTTCAGGAAAGTTCTTCTCGGGCTATCTCTACATTGCCGACAATACCTATGCAGTGAAGGATGCGGATCTTAACTTCGAAATGAGCTTTGGTAAGGCCAACTTTAAGATAGCATTCGATTTAATTGACGAGAGCGCGGTACTACCTTCGAGCTACCAGCTGTTTGCCAACGGATCGATGCTGGGTAGCTCGGGCTGGGTAAAGAGTAGCGGTTCGCTAAAGTACACTAATGTAAGGATTATTGGTAGAGGTGGCTCCCATAATCGCCCTCAAGTTGCAAGCGTTACTCCCCAAAAGCAGCCTTCTCCTACCGTAGTAAAGAAAAAGACGGAAAAGGAAAAGAAGCGTGCCGAAAAGATCGAGAAGCTGATGAGCAAGACTGCCCTGTCGAACTCTGAAATGACCAAGCTTGCAAAGCTGGTGAAGGAAGAGGAGGAATCTAAGCGTCCCGACACATTACTAATGAAAAGCATGGAGATGCAGGGATTGGACAAGGTTGAATTCTCGGATGATTACAATAAAAAGGATAGCTCTTTCTGGACAGGTCTTCGACCTATGCCGCTGGAAGAGGACGAAAAGGAGGCTTTTACAAAAAGCGATAGCATTAAAACCATTAAGGATAGAATTGCCGCATTCCAAAGCCTTTCGCGTGGAAGCGAAACCGTTTCGTGGGGAAGCTTAATTGGTGGTGGATACCTTTACAACAAGGGTGGACTAGAGGTAAAAACAAAGGGGTTCATCAATCCTAACTATACCTACTTTAACCCTATTGATGGATTTACCATTGGTACCCGTTTTGCAATCTTTAAAACATACGAGAGCAGTAGAGAAATAGCTCTCTACCTATTTCCAAAGTACTCGTTCAACCGCACAAAGGTAATGGGCGATTTTTCGTTTAGCTACCTGCTTTGGCCTCAGAAGATGGCTTGGGTGCGATTTGGTGGAACTTATGGAAGCCGAGATCTTAATGCTGAACAACCGGTACAACCTCTGGTAAACAGCGTTACTTCGTTGTTCTTTAAGGATAGCTACACGCGAGCAATGGATAACAGGGGTGGGTTTGCCAACCTTAGCTTCGAGGTGGCAAATGGGCTACAGGCTAAGTTCGAGTTGAGCTACTACGATCGCCGTTTGCTGAACAACATCACCAACTTTTCCTTCTTAAAGAAGAACGAGAGTTACGATCCAAATATACCGGGTAACGAGTATTTGAGCAGCCATCCTCTAACCAATCATAAGCAGGCTGCCTTTGAGGCTTCGCTTACTTATACGCCCGAGCAGTACTACCGTATGGATGGAAATCGTAAGAAGTATGTTAAGTCGGACTACCCAACCTTCGAGGTGCTTTACCGAAAGGGCATACTAAACGAAAGCGCCAGCCCCTATCAGCTGCTAAAGTTTAAGACTTGGAAGAGGTGGGACTTAGGCCTTCTCTCGGAGTTCTGGTATGAGGTTGCAGGAGGCTCTTTCTTTGACTCTAAGGCTATGCAGCTACCCGACTTTCATATGCCAAATGTAGATCATATGCCGGTATCGCTACAGCCTACCAAGCAGTCGTTCCACCTGATTCCATACTACCAGTATGCTACTCCAGGATGGTTTGTGGAGGCGCACTCGCTTTACGAGGCCGATAACATTATCATAAAGCAGCTACCTTTCTTTAAGGGAACCGTATTTACCGAGAATCTTTATTTAAGCTACTACAACACCAAAGCGCTGCGCAACTACGTAGAGGTTGGTTACGGTATCGACAAGATATGGGTGCTTATGGAGGTTAAGGCGATTGTCGGATTCGAGGATGGCAAGTACCGCTCGTGGGGAATCAGCATTTCTATAAATAGGGACTAGCGACAACGTTGTTATTCGGGACATAAACGAGAAGTGATCTCGCATTATTAAGCTCATAAATGTAGGCAGCCGCAGATAAACTAGCGGTTGCCTATTTTTTTATGGACCTATGCTTAATCGAGGAAATGCTATCTTTGCCCGCCAATTGAACATAGAACAAAAATAAAAACTAGAAAGGACAATTATGAGCGACGAGCACAAGTGCCCAAAATGCGGATCGGAGAATACGTATCAAGACATGAACCTATGGGTTTGCCCAGATTGCTTCCATGAGTGGGACCCATCGGAGCAGGCAGAGGCTGCAGAAGCAGAGGCACAGGCAAGCCGTGTTGTGGATTCGAATGGGAATGTTCTTAGCGATGGCGATTCGGTTACCGTAATCAAAGATCTAAAGGTAAAAGGCTCTACATCGGGAATTAAAGCCGGCACCAAGGTTAGGAATATCCGTTTGGTTGATAGCAGCGATGGGCACAACATTTCGTGTAAGATTGATGGTATTGGTGCCATGTATCTGAAATCGGAGTTTGTGAAAAAAGCATAGTATTTTGGAGTGGGACAATAGCCCTTGGCTACTTCAAATAAAAAAGCGTAGGCAATCCGCCTACGCTTTTTTATTGTCTTTATCTTTAGTTGTTCGGTAAATGTACTGTCTTTTTTTACTTCCTATTTCCCGATAACCTGGTAATGATAGAATCCTCCTCTGCTGCTTTAAACTTAATGATTTGTTTTGTTTGGCTGTTGGGGATTGTCATCGACAGGACATATTGCTGAACCTTCCATTCGTTGTTCTGCTTTACAACGACTCCCGAACCTCTGCATATCTTCATCTGCGTGCTTAGCAGCTCGTCGAACCAGGCAATGTCTCCACCTTTGCCAAAGTAGATATGTCGTTGGATAGATCTAAAATTCCAGGTTCTCTTTTTGTCGAAGAAAGGCTTTGCCCAAACCATAAAGTTCGCTTTATTCCAATGCTCTGTTGCATCGGTACCTATGAATATGGCATCGGCGGTATAGAAGTCGAAGTAGCGGGCATAGTCTGCCCTTGCTGCCGCCACGTTAAACGAGTCGAGCATTGCGCCGATTAGTACTCGGTTCGCTGCATTGACACTAGTGTCGGCTTGAGATTTGCTGCTTATGCTATGGTTTTGTGCGCAACAGCCCCAAAGTAGTAGGACAGATACAGCAACCATAAAGCTGTTTGTTACGATCCTCATATTGCGGTTATTTATGAATTTAAAACGTAGGCTTAATGAGCTAATCCTTCCGTCGGGCAAATACTTCCTGTGTTAGCTGCCACTCCTTTCCTTCGTTCTCCGAAATGAGTGCCTCCCACTTAAACGACTCGGACGTTATATCCTTAATCACCCATTTGGACAGGCTTGGCTTTTTCCCGATTGCTATCTCCTGTTGGATAATTTGATTGTCTATGAATGTAACCCTAAAAAGGTTTACCTGTGGATTAGCGGCGCCAACCCAAACCACTTTTATGCAATCTTCCTCCTTATCGTAAAAACGAATGGTTGTGCCATACTGCCCTGTTGGATATTTTCCGGTGCTACGGAGCTCAATGCTTGGGCATATCCAGTTATCCTGAATGGCTCTGCCCTCGAGTACCCACGAGAAAATCCACTCTCCGGGGACGGTCCAAGTGGTGCCATTCCCGTTATGGCCAACCCAATCGAAATCCCAGCTGCCTATTAGAGGCTCGTACAATTTCAGATGTTCGTATACAGCGGGATGCGGACCTGCTGCTACTAATGAATTGACAAATGGAGAGTTCATATGGTTGTTTATTTTGTAAAAGATGTTTTCTCTGGATTAGCAATACTCCTTAGCCAAAGTGTCCGTTACTTGGCGGATATTTCAAACGGCATTCTTACAGAAACTCCTCTTTTGGTAAGTTCCAGCAGGTTGGGGTATAGCCTGTTTTTGAACGAATCCCAATTGCGGAGCGGCATCTGAGTCCAGCCTGCTTCTGCTAGCGCCAAACCGCGAGGAAAGGTCATATATGTAGCGCGGTTAATATCTTTGATAGCCTCGCCCCATAGCGTTCCCATTACCCCTATGATGTGTTGGGTTTCTGAAGTAGCTAGGTTGTAGGTTGGGTTAAACTCGTAGCTCTTTTTGAGCGTTGTTGTTGGCATACCCCAGTTGTTGTACTCGGGCAGATCGTTCTTGTACTGCGGATAGTCGAAGTAGCAATATTCGCCGGGGGCAAGTATTAGCGAGTTCTTCTTCTTTCCAGTTAGCTCGATGCACTTTGGTGTAAGACCATAACGCCATGTAACCAGCGTTACATCTTGGGAGTAGTCGAACAGGTATTCGTTGGCGGGCATGTGGATGTTATCCAACTCGCACCACAAAATGGCGTGCATTCCGTATTTCTTTGCTGATGCCAGTACCTTCCCGAAGAAGATATTCATCAACTGTTCGGGTTTTGTGTAGCCATGCTCTTGCATTAGCCTCAGGTCTTCGGTGCTTTTTCCCCAGTTCTTCTCTATTGCCGATTCGTCGCCACCCAAATGTATCTTCTTGGAAGGAAATATGGTTGACATCTCGCGAATTACATCGTCCAGTACCTCGTAAACCTTTGGGTTGGCTGCCGAAAGCATTACGTTGTTAGTCTTGTTCAAGTCGAATATGGAGTCTTTGAGGAAACCACATCTAAGTTCGGGATATGCTGCAAGCAGCGCTGCCGTATGCCCAGGAACATCCATCTCGGGAATAATCTCCACGTTGCGCTGCTTAGCATACAGCACCAAATCTTTTAGCTGTTCCTGCGTGTAGTAACCGTTGTCGGGTGAATTAACGCCGCCTTTTGGATTTCGGAATGCTCCAACCTGGGTTAGCTTTGGGTGGTTTTTTACCTCTACACGCCATCCCTGATCGTCGGTTAGATGGAACTGCAGCACGTTATACTTGTAGCGTGCCATTTGGTCTATGTAAAACTTCACATCGTTTACGGGTAGAAAGTTACGTGCGGGGTCGAGCATTAACGCGCGGAAGGCATATGCCGGCTTATCGTCGATAAATACGGCTTGTATTTTACCTTGCTTTGTACTTACCACATCCCCCAGAAGTATTTGGTCGAGCGTCATTACTCCATACAGTACACCTGCAGGTGTTTTGCCTTCTATGGTTACGCCTTTAGAGCTTACCGTAAGCCTGTACTGCTCGTCTCCTTCAATTTTGGGATTAAGCAGTAGGCGGATTTTCCCGTTTTCTCCTGTATTTAGGTTGATGCCAAATCGCTGCTTGAAGACCTGTTGCAGCTGTTCGGTGGCAAACTGCAGTTCGGCAGTGCTTGATGAAATCTTTACGTTGCTCGATAGATGATAGCTACCCTGCCGCTGCTCTATATGGTTTGGAAGCGGCAGAAGAGCCGATAGGTTATCTTGTGCATTCAGAATTTGTACAGGAAGAAGAAGGAGAAAAAGAATCAGCCTGTTCATTGTTGTGATTTTTGGTGTTGGTATTGAAATTAGAGGTGTTAGCAACATTAGATTCGATGCTTCTAAAAAGCGTCGGGTCTTAGCTTAACGCTTGGTGGCGCTAGGCAGATACTTGCTTATTTCAAGTGAATGCTGGTAGTTAGGCGAAAGGAAATGCCCTGCTCGATAGCCTCAGCTTGTGCCGATCTTGTTGTGTAAGGTGCTTGTCTCATATGGTTAGGTAGATAATTCGGGGGAAGGTACAAATAATTTGAAAATTGTGATTCCCTTTATGGTTGGGATGCACGGTTTGGCTTATCTGGAATATATTATGGAGCAGTCTATCCGGGTGCTGCTAGTAGGGTAGACGTTTTAGCCGTCAAACTAAGGATCATTTCAAACGAATCCCCTCCTTGGGAGGGGATAGCTAGCTTCAATTATGCGCTAAGAAGCCTTAGAAAGAAGAGCGTGCAGCGCTTAGTCGACGTTTAGCTTTAAAAAATCGCCATCAATAATCAGCAGCTTAACGCCTTGCTCTGTAGTGGAGCGGTGCGAGCTAAGTTCGTCTGTAACAACATAGGTCATGCCCTTTGTCAGAGTAAACTTTTCGCCATCCTTAAGTTCGCTTACAAATTCTCCTTCCAGGCAGTGTACGATATGCCCTTTTGTGCACCAGTGGTCGGCAACATAGCCCTTCGAGTACTCAACGATTCGTATTCGGAGCCCTTCGTATTGCATGGTTTGCCAATAGGCAACACCCGTTTCGCCTTTATGCTCTGTTTTAGGGACGTTTGTCCAATCAATAGTTTGAAAAGGAATGTTTTTTTACTCATGGTTAAAGTTTTATTCAGTTGTAGTGTAATGTATCGACGTCGGATAATTCGACACTTTGCCATACGAAGCTGTAATCTTCGCCTTTCTATCATTCGCATTGCTGTTGTTACAGTACGAATGCCGCTCATATGACGCGACTAAGGCGAAAAACCCTATCGCAGCAGCTACATTTTGCTTCGGCTGCAGCTATTGGGGGCTACTTCCTGGCTATTTGAATTGCGGCTTTGCCATTTATCGGTAGCTGGTACTTCTTGTTTAGGTATAGCGCTAGGTCGCCCAGCAGCTGGTAGAAGTGTTGCGTAATTTCGGCCTCCTTGCTTTGTATGACGAGGGCTGCCTCTGTCGGCTTGCTAGGTAGCGATGTGTAGTTGGCCATTATCGACAGCGCTTTTTCTATTCCATTAAGCGAGGAGTAGGAGTAGAGGCGGTTGCTCCGTACCATAAACGGGAGAAACTCCTTTACCTGCGAGGGTAGTACTCTATAGTTCTTGAGCAGCAGCCCGTAAAAGCTTCGGGTAAACTTTTTTAGCGGTATGTCGTGCCAGTCGTTCCAGTTTTTGGTAAGGATATGGTCGAAGGCCATGTCCACAACAACTCCGGCGTAGCGGCCGTAGCTCTCCTTAAACAGCTCTCGTGTTGCCAGAAAGGATGGGTGGATATCCATGGTCGAGTCTATGTCGCGATGGATAAGAATGCCCTTTTGGATCTCTTCGGGGTAGCGTTCGTACTCTTTCCCCTTTACGTAGTCGCCAATAAAGTTGCCAATGGCTATATTCTTATTCTCGCCCGATAGATAGATGTGTCCTACAAAGTTCATTCGCTATGCGTCCTTGGTTGCTGCAATATATGGAGCTTTCGGGGAAATGCTACGCTTACTTGGCTACTTTTCCCATTGGGGCATTACTTTCCCTATCTCTCAACGGATGAATCGCGGAGTATAACGAATGCCCATATTTTGCACTGAGTAATCTGTAACAATTCGCTATGCAGTAGGGCTTGCCGCATAATCCTTTAATCCGATATTCAGACAATGTGTGCAAACATCATTACAAGATGCCGTTTGCTTTTAGAAGTTGTACGTAACGCCTATCCTTAATCCGCCCTCAATCAGCCTCCACCTGTAGTCGTCATTATTGGCCGAAAAGGGTACCAATGTGTGTGCCTTGTAGTACCCGTTAACAAAGGCTCCAAATCCGTTGCTTAGGCTATACTTTGCCCCAATGCCCAGCAGCGTTCCTACTCCTGTTTGGCTTTCTATTGGGCTCGAATTCGCAGCTTCGAGGTCTAGTATCAATCCTCCGTTAATAAAGAAGTACTTCAGGAAGCTTACCCTTGCTGTTATCGGAATGTTTATCAGCGATACGGATTTGTCGTACGGTGCGGTGTAGGGAAAGTTGGGCATTTTCATTGGCTCGACGGTAATGGTGTGCTTGGAGTACTCTATCCCCGATTCGATTGCTATCCACGAAAGGATGGGGTGAACATAGCTTACGCCTAGCGTGAAGAAGCGCTTGCCGCTATAGCTTTCTCCTCCTAGTAGAGAGGCTCCTTCGGAGTTGGTGACATCGTTACTGCCGATCGCCGAAAAGGTAAAGCCAATGCTTCGCTTCAGCTCTTGTTTCTCCTGTGCTACTAGCGTGTACGAAAGCATCAGGAGTAGTACTAACGAAAATGTCTTAAGCTTCATTGATTGTAGTTTTATGGTGGTTTGTTTTGTTGGTTCGGTTAACTAATGCTGCTATGCGCTAAGAGTAGAGGCTCTAACTACGCTTTTATTGATTGTTGCCTATGGTGCTATTAATAATAGGCTGTAAGCCCTGCTAAACCAAGCGTATCGGGGGCTTCTGCCCATAGCTGATTTTATGGGTATTTCAACCGCCTATATTTTTCATTTAGCAAGAATTGTAAAGTAAAAAGCAAGAATCGGTAAATCAAAATTTTTATTGGGTAATAGATTTGCAGCGTAATAATTATCGAATAAAATGGATTCTCAGATTTCTGTCAGGAACATTCCAGCAACGATGGCTGGATTGATGCTTTGCCTGTTCTTGTCGGCCCTTGACAACTCGATTGTTGGGACTGCTATGCCCAAAATTATTGCCGATTTGCAGGGATTGCGCCACTTCTCCTTACCGTTTACCTCGTACTTACTCTTTTCTACCGTAGTAATTCCGATTGCGGGGAAGCTCTCGGATGTGTTTGGCCGAAAAGTTGTTGCTCTTTGGGGGATCGGGTTGTTTATGCTAACATCGGCGCTTTGCGGATTGTCGGTTAACATGCCAATGCTAATACTTTTTCGTGGATTGCAGGGAGCGTGTGGTGGCGTTTTGGCATCGAGCGCATTTATTATTTGTGCCGAGCTGTTTCCTCCTCAGGTGCGAGGCAAGTATATTGGCATGCTAGTATCTATGCATGGCTTGGCCAGCTTACTTGGGCCTGTAGCTGGCGGTCTAATAACCGACTACTTCTCGTGGCACTGGATTTTTTACCTTAACATTCCTGTTGGGCTGCTATCTTTCCTATTGCTGAAAAAACAGCTACCGCTTATCAAGCATCCAGGCAGCAGCAACGAGATCGATTTTAATGGTATTACGCTGTTTTTGCTTGCCCTGTTTCCATTCCTGTTTTGCTTTACCGAAGGAGGTAAACTGTTGCCCTGGACATCGCCCGTCACCATCTCACTAATTGTATTTTCGTTGCTGATGTTGGTAGGGTTTATAAAGGTAGAGCGCTACTCGAAGTCGCCATTGCTGCCCGTTGAGATGTTGAAGAATAAGGTTTTTAGAAGAGCTTCGTTTTCGGCTGCTATGGGATATGTTGCCTTATTCGGCCTAATTCTATATGTTCCTTTCCTGCTGCAGATAGTACAGCATAAGGGTGCTGCGTATTCGGGAATGGTGATGCTGCCAATGTCGTTGGCCATTGTGGTTGGTGGAATGAGCGGTGGATTTATTGCCTCTAAGTGGATGCGTTTTAGGTTGCAAGCAATGGTAAACTTCAGCATTTCTATAGTGGGGCTTATTCCTTTGCTGGTATATGGCGAAAGTATTTCGATGGGAATGCTGATTTCGGGGATTCTGCTTGTGGGGCTTGGTATTGGACTTAACTTCCCTACAATGAATATGGCGCCTCAGGCATTTTTCCCTGCCGCTCAGATGGGTATCCTAATATCGAGCCTCGAATTCTTTCAGATTATGGGTGGAGTGGTATCAACCTCGGTGTTAGGTAACCTGCTTCATGTGTCAACGCAATGGCTTATTGCCTTATGTATTGTAGCATTGGCGTTCGGCTTTATTGCAATGGCAGGACTTAACGAAAAGGAGATTCGCGATAAGTTTGAGGCCCGATTCAAGGAACCTGCCATGGCTAAAGAATACGAAGTCGCATAATATCATCTAAAAGAGTAGGGGGCATTCAAAAATTGGAATTACGTATTCCTATATGCGTATCGCGAAGATTATGAAATTACCTTATAGGAGGCTCTGGAACTAATTTCAGAATTTTCATACTACCTTTTTGAAGCGCTCTTTTATTTGCATTAGCCAAACCTTTCAGGTTTTTAAAACCTGAAAGGTTTATGCTGTTTGCATGCTGCAAATCTAGTAGCTCCCAATCGGAACAACTGGAATGGCAATGTCGTACGTAAGGTCGTTTTGAGAGCAGTCAGACATTAGCGAAAGTGGGTAGAACTCTATTAGCGGTTTTTCGTCGGGCAGATATCCGCTCTGCATAAGCCATTCTCCATAGAAGAAGGCGTAAGCCTCCCAAACATCCTCGCGCGTACCCTTAAAGTGGTACACGGCGTAAACCGCTTCCTTTAGATCAGCTGTTTTTACATCGCCACGAGGTAGAACAACCTCTTGTGGAACCGTAATGCAGGCTCTGTAGCGGCATTTTTCGCGCGGGGTAATACCCGGATTGTTATAGGGGATTCCCAATAGGGTAGCATCGTTACTAATTAAACCTCTCGGCTGCAGTAATTGGAACAACCTGTTCCATGCCTTAGGAATTCCTGTTGCATAGCTTTCGATGGTCTGCGAGTAGGCAACATGAAATGCAGGCAGCCTCTTTATTTCGACCAGCGAGAAGTCGCGTAGCCTACTTTGCGATTTTGTTACGAGCTGTTGCCCGTTAAGCGTATGGTGCTCTTCCTTGTGCTTTTGCAGGTATAGCGTTGGTGCTATGCCATAGTGCTTCTTGAAAGTTCTAGAGAACGACGATGCCGAGGAAAAACCACATGCCGAGGCAATATTTGCGATGGCAATGTTCTGTTGAAGGCAAATAAGTTTGGCTGCTTTCTCCATTCGCGAACGCTCTATGTAATCGCGAGGCGTTTCTCCCAAAACGGCGGAGAATATGCGATGAAAATGAAAGGGCGAGAAGCAGGCAACCGTGGCCAACTTTTCTAGTGGAATTTCTTCCGATAGATGTTCCGAAATGTAGTCGATAGCCTGATGTATACGTTCCTTATAAATATCTATAAATCCTGTGTTGCTCATGTAAACTACTGATGGTATGCAAATGTATAAATTTGTAGGCGTTTATCGTATAGATGCCATTGTTTTGCAGAGGTAGGTGTAGGCTCTGCCTTCTTTTGATCTGTTTTTTCTTTTTCTGTATTAGAGACCGTAAAAAGCCTTGTTAAGTTAAACGTCGTGAGGGTTGAACTCTAATCTCAATTTGTTTGGTTCTATGACGTTTTGGGAGGGTAGGTCTTATTTTGTCTCGCTATTCAACCGCTTTGCGGTTATCGCCGTACTGCTCGTGTTTTTCCCGCATTGCATGCGGGGCTATTTATATTCAATCCTTTCAGGATTACTACCCAGTAGACATTATGTTGCATTAATCAACGGTAAAAATTGAACCAAATCTGCGTTACTGCAGGTAGAAGCCCGTAAGGGCTTCAATGTGAATAGCCCCGAGTGAAACTCGGGAAAACAGGACGAGGGGAATAAACAACCACATAGTGGTTGAATGGTTTCTCCAGCAAGCTGCAACTCCATTTCTATTACCCACAACAACCCGCATAGAGCCATTTGTTTGTCCTTTTACGGCTGCTAATTGCTAATTCTTTCTTTAAGATTCTTTTCTAGCTCTAATGTTGACTGGGTAACTGAGCTTGAGTTAAACCCAGCGGGGAAATGAATCCTTACATTTTGAATATGCTTTGTGGCAATGCAAAAAGCCTCTTGCTTTTTGCTTTCCTCCGGTTCGCTGATCCCTTTTTTGTAGTAGTAGCTTGCTAGAAGCTGCGATATCCATGCTGTCCGTTGTTCGCAATAGCCATGCGGCGTATCGTAGCATAATTGGGCATTCTTTACTTTTTGCAGGTGCGATTTAGTTGTACTTTCTATGTCGAGGTAACGCTGAAAGTATTCTACAAATCGATCGTTGTCGTTCAGTAAGCGGTATATCTCGCCCCTAAAATAAATTGCATGACCATTTAGGGAGTCTACCGCTAGCATAAAATCTACTATAGGATATACGTTTTTAAAATCATCGGGTATAAAATCTTTGAGCTTACCATCTGTAACCGTATGGATTTCTAATCGAAGAATCTTTGAAGACTCAATCAGAATCTTCTCCTTTTCCTTCGAGGGGGCTAGTTTCGTAGAGCTAAGGAAATTTCTATCCTTAATAAGTGATAGCGTTAGCTGTTCGGTTTTGGGGCTACCATTTTTGCCGTCGATGCTTGTAAATGCAAGCAGGGCGCCTACGCCTGCAATACCAACCAGCTTTACTGCTTTTGATAGATGCTTTTGTGTTTTGCTACACATATTTCTTAGTTTCGGGAATTTCATATTGTTGTTGGGGTTTAATGGTGGTTTTTATTCCCTGTCACGGTTTCGCTGTTCATCTGTAGAAACGCGATTCATCGCGTCTCAACGGGGATCATCCTGCCTATTTATAATGATAATGCCATGCACATGGTTGGGCATTACCCCGAATTCGTCTAATACCACAAACGGGAAATGGGTAGGGATCTCCAACCAGCTCCGTTTGGCAATTATTCCTACCTCCGACAGCTGCATTGCAGGTTGTTCGTTATCTAAACCAGCAACAATCTCTCCAAAATAGCGCTCTCTATTCGCAGTACAAATGGTGATAAAGTAGGAGGCATTCCATCCGTAGTCCCAGCTTTGCAAACGGGCCGAAGGTATGCGATATTTATCTCGAAATCGGTCTGGCATTGGCTGCCGATGTTGATGTTTTACTACTAGTAGTTGACTGTATAATCGAATGCTTCTTCTACGGTTCTACTTCTTTTTGCTAATGTCGTGTAGCGAGGACACCGTCCTCATAAGCAACGCTCTATGACGTTATTGATGTCTGACAATTAGTATAAATCAGAACCATACATTATCCTGATACAAGCGCACCATGTTCCATTGATGGACATTGTCATACTCTTTCTTGCGATCATAGAATCTGGGCTTATCTCTGTTTTCTCCCGTCAGCTGAATGTAATTCCAATGAATTATCATTAGCTTAATCTTTCCTGAGGCCGAAAAACCAATAAGCTCGGGGTTAACCCTAACCAGTGCCTCGCATCCTTCCTGATGACCCTCTGGGCATAATCCTGAATAGTTACCTGTCAGATCAAACATTTTAGGGGCAATATCTCCGTCTCCGGCATAAAATGCTGGCTTCTTGCGTTCTGCCAATGACATTTTATCAAGCTCTCCCTGTAATTTGCTTTCCATATCCAGAATATCAGCATTAGATTCTCCCTGCAGCTCTTTCAGTGCATTACTTCTAAACTCTTCTGCTGTTTGTTTATTTACCTTCAGAATCTCTTTATAGGCTTGTTCTATCTCCTTCAACCGCTCTCCGTTTGTTGGGATACCTGAGGAAATACCCGCATTTTCTTTTTCTTGTTTCTGCCCCTTTATCATTTCATTAAGGAACACCCCTTGTGAAACGGGATGGAATATTTTGGCATTATCTGGGTTTATCAGCGTTACCTCCTCTCCTGTAGTCTGGTATATGCCAAACCCGAAGAAGTCTGCTGTTTTACGTGGAATAACATAGATATTTCCAGCTATTGGACTGCCAAGTGTATTTACATCCATGCCGTTAAGAAAAACAGTGACCCAAGTAGCCACTTCGTAGTTGGCAAACTTTCCCTTTGGAGTATGAACATACGGTGCAAAATGAAGCTCTATTTTTGCATATATCTTAGGATGTGGATCATCTAACGGACTTTTAAAAGAATGGTCGGGTAGAATATCAATAAAAGTGTTGATTAGCGCCTCATATCCTTGTGGTGGATTGTCGCTGAGCCACTTTAACAGCTTTGAGGCCACTTTTTTTGCTGCATTTTTACATGCTATTAACTCGGATTCTGAATAATTTTTCAAACCATACGAATTAACTATTGCAAAACGTTGTTTTATCTCTCCTTTGGCGTACGGCATCATTCCGTTAATGACATCATTAGAGTATGCTTGCTGGGCAGCTAATTGCTGACACCACATACAACAAGCAAAAATCCCTACTACGATTAAGTATTTTCTCATAGCATTATAAGATAAGCTAGCTAGTGCCATTTTATAATCGGTACCTTTTTTCGGTTGAGGCTCTTGCCTTAACCAAAAAACTGTTACTTAGCCGGCATTGTTTACTACTGATGCTTTTAGAGCCGATGCTATTTCTTCGGCTCTACTTTGTATATCCTCCTTTTTGCCCGACATAAGTTCGATGCTCCTATTCGGTAGCTTTATGTAGAGCTTGTAGGTGTCGTTGGTTTCCGTTCTGCTTATGGAAATAAAGTTCATGGTTCGTGACTCTCTCGACCTTATAATTTGAAGGTTGATTAGCGAGCTTACATCTTCCCACTCGCCCTTGGTTACTGTAAATAGGCCAATATACCTTCTTACTCTTCTACTGTCGGGATCTATAACTACTCCCGACTCTATAAAGAGCAGCACAATGGATACAACGAGAAACGGTATCCCACTCCAATCTAAAACCATTATTCGCCATATGCTAACTGCGAGTAGAATCACTCCTAGTGCTATGAAATTTAATGGAAGCTTGCCTGTTTTGTAGCGTAGCATCATCTTCAAATCGTATTATGGTTTAACTAAATGTCGCAAATTATAGTAGCGGTTGATGTCAATATGCTTAGCCCAATGCTGTCATGCTAAGGTTAAATTTAGAAGGTTAAGCACACAATAGCAGCACGTTATTCTTCCGCTCAGGCGGGAGGTAGGGGAGGGTTTAGATGTCATTACCCACTCCCTGCCTCGTTAGGCGAAGTCTGTTGCCTTTGTCAATTCTATCATTGCAGGCTATAGCCTACAGAATAGATTCGACTGAGGCTGGATCCTCATAGCCGTCAAGCTGAACTATTTTTTCAAAGCCTAAATGCAGAATCATGGCTGATTATCCCCTCCCAAGGAGGGGGCAGGGGGTGGGTTTGTTTGTTTAAATTAATATTTTTGCTCCGCTTCGCGTTCGTAACCCACCCCTACCCCTCCCAAGGAGGGGATAATCAGCCGCTATTGAGCGTTTGTCCTTTTAAACTCAACCTTAGCTTGACGGCTATGAGCTGGATCCTAAGCCAAACGGGGAATAAACAGCTTCAATCGTGCTCTAATGCCTTATGCCTATCTTCATTTCTTCCAAACAGACACCAAGCATCCTTAACTTGACGGCTATTGGCCGAAGCATCAGCCTAACAGCGTGCTTTTAGCTAATTGCAGCATTAGTTAGCGACCAATGGCTATGGACAATTTTCCATTGGCTATTTTCTTCGAGCCTGTACACCTCTGTGCAGTTCTCCTTCCAGATCATGTCGCCCGAGTACGAGTGTAGGTTGTAGGTGAGAACGGCCATTGTATCGGTTGATTGCACTACGGGATTTATCATCTCGAACTTATCCATCTTTACCGTTCCCCGCATGCCCTCATACAGCTCCTTTATCCGATCCCAGCCGTCTATACGCCTTTCCTGGATGGGGTCGAAATAGGTAAAGTCCTTCGAGTAGAGTTCGAGGTAGGGGGTAGGGTTTCCATTGTGCCATGCGTCGAGAGCTGCAGTCTCTAGCGCAATAATTGTTTCTGAGATAGTGCGCTTATCCATGATGTGCTATATAAAGTTGATTGCTTTTCGGCTCTTATGCTCTTCACCTAGCTTTCGTAACATCCCAAAGGCAACACGCAACGCTCCATCTATTCTACAATACTCCATTACGACCGCTAGCCTTGTAATCCCTTTTGTTAGGCGAAGGCTGTTGCCTTCGTCAATTCTATCATTGCTGGCTCTGAGCACATAGCCGTCAGGCTATGCCTTAATTCAACAGATAAACACCCGATAGCAGCACGTTATTCTCCCGCTTAGGCGGTAGGGCAGGGGGTGATAACGTCCCAACCCATCCTGACCCCTCCCAAGAGGGGATAAACGGCTTCAGCTATACGCTGGTCCTTGATCTCTATCCTTTTTTTTCAAAATATACAATCCGATGCATCCGCTTAGCTTGACGGCGATGGGCTATAGCCTACTTGGATAGGCTCGTCTGAGGTTCTTGCCACAGACGAACATATTCTATGGCTAGTAGGCGCACGCTTACTGTGCTACCAGCTTTAAATCGCAGTTGTACTCTTCGGTTTCGAAGCTGCCCTCCTTTTTTCTGATAAAGCTATTGGCGTATGCAACAATATACCTGCTATCTAATGGTACGAGCACCGTCCCATCGATGGATACAACTCCATACTTATCGCCATTTTTAACCGCTACCTTATCGGCGCAGAATAGGGAGATTTGGTCGTAGGTAAAGGGGAAAATAGTTTTGTTGCTTTTATCCACTATCCCTTCTTTGTTGTTTTGCTTTACCTTAAATAGGCCCGATTTGTAGGCTATAACATCATCGTACATAATGGGAAATACGAGCTGCATGCCATTCCTGACGTCTGCCAAGTTTTGCTTTTCGTTTTTGTATACCAATATGTAATCATCCGAGCTATAGTAGTACTTGTCGAAGCTGTAGCTCGATGTTTCGCTAGTAGCAAAGCAGAGGAAATGCTTGGAGCTGTTAATGCCAACAACCGCGTAGTCGGTGTTGAGGATTTCTATGCTCTGGTACTTAATCGGAAGGATAATATTTTTCTTGAGGTCGATAATTCCCCATAGGTTATTCTTCTTAACCAGAAGAATGTTGTCGGGTGTATGCTTGCTTTTACCCATTCTTTTGGGAATAATCTCCTCGTATTCGGGCTGTATTATGTACTCTCCATTCTCGTCGAGCACTCCTTCCTGCGAGCCGTTATTTGCAATATAGTAGTTTTTTGAGTCCGACAGGTATTCGCCAGCCGACTGAAAATTTTTATTCGTACTAATGTTGTAGCTAACTATTTTGGTCTTTATGAGGTAGCTGGTTTGGTCGCCTTTTTTTAGGACTATCGTTCCTCTCTCCTGCTTAATGCTATTGTAGGCTACCGGTACTACCACTTTTCCTTGATCGTTGATAATGCCGTACAGCGCATCTTTTTTTACCAAGAACTCTGCACCAACCTTGTAGGTGAAGTCTATTCCATCAAACGTTGGCGTTACTATTTGCTTGCCAGAGTAGCTGTATACGCCTATTTTCCCTTCTTTCTTTACGTATATAAAGCTGTTGTAGGCCCGTTCGATCTCATCGTATTCCGCAGGTATAATCTCGATGCCTGTGCGCGATACCAATCCCTGCCGATGGTTCTTTCTTACAAGGTAGAAGTCGCCAAATGGGCATTTCGTGATGCTCTGAAATCCTGTAAGCTTTGCTTTTCCTTTGCTATCAACCAGCGCGAAAACCTTGCCTTTCTGGCGTATAGTTAGAACTTCACCCTCTTCTACTGCAATTAGCTGGGCCGATAGGGTGGAGGATAGTAAAAGGAAGAAGAGGATTAATGGTATTGCCTTCATTAAAAGTGTTTTTTGGCGTGGTTCTACTATGCGGTAAATATAGGAGTGTTTTCGTTCTTTCGCGCCTCGATCTTCCGAGGATTCCTTTATTTGGTGAAGGCTCTTCCCTTCTTCAATTCTATTATTGTACGCTTATTAGCCTTTAGTAGATGCCACAGCCTAACCTATTATTCTTTTTATGGCGGTTTAAAACCGCTAATTATATCCGACATAGTTACAGACTATGCCGAGCTTTGTGCTTATAATCTATGCTTAGCAAAGGATGAACTACTAATTTAGAGGATGCGCTGAACAACCAGCATTTGTACATTCACTACAAGAATACCCTTCACCACAACCATTATCAATACTCGAATCGTATTGATAATCATTGTTATAATAGTCTTCGTTGTCTTCGTCATAATTATCATGATAATTATGGTTTTCCTCATAATCGTCAAAATCTTCCATATTCACACGTATTTTTGTTAATAAACTTACGAGACATTATCTAAAATATTTCGTTAAAAAAAATTTGATCCTCGTTCGTGCCTAAGAGTGCAAAGGTAGTGTCTTGACTATCCATAAATATGTTTTAATAAGCAATAATATTTACAGAGTATTGCTTGCATTTTTATTTTGTATTCAATTATATTTTATTGATATGATCTATAAAATCCCCAAAAATCTTTCCTTTTGACCAAATGTTGTTGCTGATTTTATATTTGTAAATTAAATCATTTTCGTAATACAAATCAATATCATCATTGGTATTTGCAATTCCCATTTTATTAGTTTCAAATTCTGAAACTTCGTCAAATTTCATTTTAAGTTTTTCACCAATGTTGGTAACAAATTTAGAATTCTTTCTAATATAGTCAGTATTTAATACAGAACCATTTTTTTGAACAACACATAAAGCATAATTGTCTGCTTCAGTAACTGCAGTTTCAGCTTGGTATGAGGTCATTGAAACATATGATGATCTCGATGTAGATTTTACTTCAATAGCATATCTAATGTTTTTCTTTTTAAGTGTAATGATTAAATCTTTTCCAAAAATTTCTTTTTTAACTTCAAATCCATGCTTTTGTAATGTCTCAGCTAAAATATTTTCTACTTTTTCACCTACTTCGTTTCGGTCTTTTTCTTCTTCTATCTCTTTTTTTCGTTTAGCAATAAGGTTAAGTATTTCGGGGTCATTTTCAATAGTTAGAGTGATTTCTGATAATTTTGATAAAGAAATATTACTTTTCATAATTCGATATAAACTATCTTTATCATCTATTGTGTCTAAAAATAACTTCGCTCTATTTTTATATAATTCTTGAAAGTGTTTTTTGCCAATATCTTCGTTATTGTCAAACCATTCTGATAAAAGTCTTACTGCTTTAATTGTGTTTTCATCGTAAACTTTCTTTTCCTTTAATCCTAGTGTAATATCACTTGAAATATTTTGTATGTCAATTTTTGCTGATGTTAATGCAGAAATATCAATACCTTCATAAACTAAATATTCTCGCCAATCTTCTAACCCGATTAAAGCAAAAATATCAAGTAAAATATCGTCATTAAGTTCGTCTAAATATAAATTAGGGATAAGTTGTTTGTTTGTTATCCATTGTTTACGTAAACTATCATATCTCTTATTTATAACTTCATTTACTTTTTGAAATGCACCTAATCGATTAGGTACAATTTCTAATTCATTAAATAATTCAGTACATTTATTTCCAATTAGAAAATCATAAATACTTTGAAGCCATTTAATTGTATTCTCAATATTTAGTCTTAAACAATTTTGAAGGTCTGTAATGTTATTTATTTCGCTCAAATCAGTTGCAATGTTCTCGAAATCAATTATAGAACAATCATTCCATATGAGGTCTGCCCATTTATGGATATGTTTCTTTGCTGGAAGTATTTTAGCCTTTAAGTCAGACGAGAATTGCCAAATTTTTTCTCTATCTTCCTTCTTCAAGTCTGGATCCGGGAAACTTACATCGCTAAAAAGAACTTTGTCATCTTCTGTTTCTATAACTTTTGAATTGGTAATTACTTCTCTTAAAACTTTCTGAACATTGTTTTGATACCACTTCTCGTCAAAATATTTATGATTTGTGTTTGGAGTTTTGTTCAGACAAATATTGTAGTAGTCATAAAAGTTAAGGTCAGTAATTCTTTCAACAAGTTGGCCGTAAAGTTTAACTGCTTTTTCAATTATTTCTCTATTCTCATCAACTTCTTGTTTGTCGTCACCTTTAAGCCAAACTCCATCTCTTTCAATTAGAGGATTGAAGTAAAAACTATTTACAATTACAGGAAAATGAAAATCTTCAGTGCCAATTAGAGGAAAATCGCAAAATAACTTTGGGTAGTCATTTAAACTTTTTATCGCATAACCATCCTTGGTTTCTTCAACAATTGAAGCAATTGCAACATTGTTATCTTCGGCAAAAAGAATTTTAATTTTAATCTTCTTTTTGTTTTCAGTTTTAATAATAGTCAACAAAACATCATCTTCAATTATCTCGCTATTTTCAAATTTTGTAGTCTTGTTGTTAATACTGTCAATAATATTTACTGAATCAATGACTGGAATAAAAGCCAATACAAATGGAATTAGTTCAGTTAATTCATTAACGCCTATTCTTGCAATATCTTTTTGCTCCTTTGTTACAAGATTATAAGTAAAAGAGGTGTTAAAATCATCTTCATCATATTCGTCAATCTTATTATCCTCAGTTGATTCATGAAATGCAGTCCAAGCGTTTTCAATTTTTGGAACAAGTTGTCCTGTAGTATTGCCATTTCTGTCCATCTGGAAAGAAAAGCGATAGTATTCTTCGTCAACGGTCTTAACAATACCTTCAACTTCTACAATTTTTGAAAGCAGGTGAGTAGTAAGAAAACCTGTACCAAATTTTCCTGTTCTACTGCTCTCTTGCCCTTCTTCAACTTCTTTAGATGAAATCTGATTAATTAGCCCCCTAATATCTTTTTGCGTAAAGTGAGATCCATTATGCCTAAAAACAACACTATCTCTACTTAATTCTATTTCTACGGAAACTTTTCTGTCATTATCTGCAATGCTGTCTTTTGCGTTTTGCAGTAACTCCCATGCCCAACGTCCGTGGTTATTCTCCACGGTCATTTCTAAGTCGTGAAGTCGTTTTATTATTTTGTCGGCTATTGAACGTGGGCCGTCTTCTTTTCTTTCTATTTCAATTGATTGTATCATAGGGGGTCTGTATCTATTTTATCATTGTTGGTAAACTCATTTATATGTCTGACTTTATCAAACATATTCTTCCAGTTTTGGGTGGGTATATCTAATTATTGTTAGACCTTTCCTATCTATTCCCGCAAACCCAGCACCCCCGAAACAGGGCGCACAAGAAGTGTTTTTCTACCTCTATACTTATCCTAGGTTTACGATTTAAAAATAGATGCTCGAAATGTAGCTAAAATATCTTATGGTTGTACTCTAAAGGTTAAATATTTACCTATCTAACGAGTTTTCTATGCCTTTGCAAAAGCAACCCCCAACACCAAGAACGCTCGGTATTGGGGGTTAGTTAAGAAATAAAATCTTGCTTATGGCATCTTTATCTTTTAAGCCTGTCCTTCCTCCTGTGTAGGAAGTTCCGTATTCTTAAAAGCGGTGTTGCTATCCTTTTTGGGCGCTGGCGTATCGTACATGGTGTACTGCTGCTGCTTGGCGTAGCTACCACGGAAGGCAACCTTACCGGCCTCGCATACATTACGGGTAAAGGTGTAAACAGCATTGTACTTAGCAATACGAACCTCGGTGTCGGCTGGCCGACTTGCCTTTGCCATCGCTTGAACCGCAATTGCATTAGTTAACCGTGTCTTTATATCTACCAGCTTCGTCTTATAACCATTAGGAAGCCGTGCATTCAGCTTCGCCTCGTATTCGGGCTTACTGTAGTTGGTGATAATTTGGTTTAAAAGGCTTACCATCTTCTCGGAGTTGGTTCTGGCCTTTTCTACTCCCTTACGTCCAAACGCAATAGATGCCGTAGACCTATCGGATAGCGCTCTTTCGCAGTGGAAAAAGAAAAATTGCACCTCTTCCCTGCATTCCTGCATGATATCCATAAGATCTTGCGTAGCAATAGTAATGTTACCTCTGCTCTCTAGGCTAGAGTAGTCGTTTAAGCATTCTTCAACCTCAGCGATATTGGCATCAATATCGACTACGGTTAGGGAGGGTTCTACGGACTGTAGCTCGGCAATATCCTGCTTGGCAAGCTCGAGCTTGGTTTTTGCTTCGGTTAGCATTTCAGTGTCCGGCATAGTGTAGCATCTTAAAAGTTCTTTACTCATGGGCTGTTGGTTTTGATTTATATTCTGTTCTCAATTACCCCAAATAGTTGGGGGGTTCAGTAGGCTCACAGATGCGCTATGCTTATACATAACGACTTATCTGTAAATCTGCATTCAAGTTATGAAGAATCTTACCAACATGTCAATAGCTTACATTGAAAAAATTTAGCGTACATAAAGCTAAAAAAGTTAATCGCGTCTACAAATAGCTGTAGGGGCTGTTTTTTATGGTGTAGCATACCTGTTTTTGCGATTAATCTATTCCAGTAAAGCACTTTATGGTGGCTTTATACCGCGGATTTTGCATTTAAAAGTTAGACGGACTCCATTTCGAAGGTTGTCCCCTGCTGGCGGGGGTAAGGGGTTGGAGTTTAGGTAGCGTATAGTCACTATATGTGCCGTATACTTACCATTTAAGGCGCATTTCCCACCCCCTGCCACTGCCAGCGGGGGACATGTTTTATGCAGCGACATGCTGATTCATTAACATCTGCCTCGTTTGTGGGAGTTGAATTTTTTAAATGTGAAATTCCTAGACTTTTTACCGCTTCCGCTCCCCCTGTAAAGCTACTGTTAGAGCTCTAATGCCTAAGAAATGCCCTTCGAATATGGTCAACGCCATTTCGAGAGAAGCTTACGAAGCTTCGATAATGGTTTCGGCTATTTCGACAATGCTTTACGGAGCTTCGAGAAAGGTTTTCGGAGCTTCGAAAGTAGCTTACGGGCTTTAGAGAGAAGTTTACGCCATTCTGAAGAAGGTTTACGAGCTTCTGAAAATGGTTTACGAGCTCGTAAACCATTTTCAGAATGGCGTAAACTATATTCAGAATGGCGCAGACCATCGTCAGAATGGCGTAAGCTATATTTTGAAAGGTGTTGACCATCTTCGAAAGGGCGTAAAGATCTCTCGAAGCTCCGTAAACGTTCCTCGAAAGGGTGTAAAGCATCGTAGAAGCTCCGTAGACTTCTGTCGAAACCCTATTTATGCGCTTCGAAGCTAATGGAGCTAACGAAAAGTACGCCCCTACTCCCTGCCGATCGCTGAGCGTAGCCTAAGTGGGAGGACAACATGCAGCTATTGGTAGTTTACTCGTTAGAATTCTGCTTTAGCCCTTCGGCTAAAGGGCATAATCCTTGTAGCATAGCGCTGCTCGTGCTGCATGGCGGCGCGACGGCGTAAAAATGGATGGTTATGGAAAAAGAGGAAGCCCTGAAAGGGCGTAATAGTATGCCCTAGCCTATAAGAGCTTGGAGAGAATGGACAAGAGACGATTAGAATACCGTATGACGAGGAATTGGTATCTCCTATATTTTGAAATAAGCTAGACGGGAATAGATGCGGAAGCAAATTACTGCTTCGGATGGAATATGTTGTTTTATGCCTTAGCGCATATGCTCAGCAGCAAGGCTTTCATCTTATTGCCATCGGGATAAGCCAACAAGGTGCTTCTTTGGTACAAAGTAGCAGCATATGTAGGTACTCCTATCCGAATAGCACGGTACTATCGCGGCTAGAAGATCTCGATAAGGTTGTCCTTAATGGCGCACACCACCAGGCTAATCGTATTGTTAACCCCCGTTTTCTCGAAGATCTTTGCCTTATGGGTTTCTACCGTTCGGTGATTTATACTCAGCTCCTGCGCAATCTCCTTCGATGTTTTTCCTTGGCATAGAAGCCGGATAATCTCCTTCTCGCGTATGGTAAAGATGTCTGCTATCGATCTATTTTTCTCGGGCTGCCGCATACTGGTTATCAAAAGGTCGAAGATGTCCTGCGAAAAGTGGACACCTCCCTCGTACACGGTTTCTATGGCATCAATAAGCTCGGATTGACAGCTGCTCTTCGATACAAAACCTTTTACCCCCGAGTGTATTACTCTTTCTAAAGTAGCACTTTTCCCTTCGGATGTCAAAACAATTATGTGCAGATCGGGCTGTAGCTCTAGCGCCTTGGTAATAGCTTCTTCGCCATTTATAACAGGCATGTTTATGTCGACTAGAGCTATGTCGGGCCGATTATTTGTCAAGAAATCAAGCATCTCACGCCCGTTTAGGCATGTTCCAATCACCTCGTAGTCGTTTCTTGTGGTTAGGAGCAGCTTTAAGGCCTCGGCAAAAATAGGATGATCATCGACAAGCAGTATGCTAACCTTGGTTCTGCTCATATACACTCCCCTCTTGATTTTAAGCCTCAAATATAGATTAATGGATGAATAAGTTAATGCCAAGTACGCCGATTTTTATGAAAATAATTTCTATACTTGCAGCTTTCGAATCGTACTAATTCCGGAGTGAGCAATGATTAATGAGAATGTAATGCTGCAAATCGCCGACATGGTAGATACGGGCATTCTCGTTGTTTACCAAAATCGGATTACCTTCCAAAACCCGACGGCTAAATCTATCCTAAACCAGTACTATAGCACGATGGGTGTTGATGGGCCATTTTTCTCAAAAAATATATCCATCTCGAAAGAAAAAATACGTAGCTGGCAGCGTACAATGGCTGCCGGAGAGGTTTGGCACGATAGGATAGAGGTTCGAATAGCCGGTAGAGGTGCTGCATTGGAGGTTAAGGTAAGATCTACCGATGGTAAGTATGGTAAGCATGGCTCCTACATATTTACCCTACATGGTATTACAGAGGTAAAAGCAAGCAATTCATCCAAAGAAGATATTCCCCTTTCGCATATCATAGACAATGCTCCATTTATGTTTTTAGAATGGAATGAAGAGGGGAAAATCGGTTACGTTAATAAGTCTCTGAGGCAGTTTGTTGGGCTAGATTCCGAAAAGCTGGTTGGTCGTACGTTTCGAGAGCTTATGCCCGAACATGTAACAAATCGGATAGATCAACAATCCAGAAAGCTTAAAAGCGAGGGAGGATACTCCATTTCCGAAAGCCATTTTAAGGTTAAGAGTAAGGATCGGTTGGCCTTTTGGATGCACGCACAGGCAGCTCCCAAAAACGGAAAGGATCATTTCTTCTCCGTAGGGATTGATATCACCGATAAGAGTATTGATGATAACGAGCATGTCGTACTCCGAAAGCAATGCAACGCGCTGGCCGGAAATCTGAGGCATTCGCTCTTCATCATAAACAAAAATCTTGAGGTTACATTTGCCAACGATCTTGCCATTCAGTGGTTCGAAGGAAAGGGCTTTAAAAAAGGAAACCCCTGCAACGGTGTTCTGTTTAACCTGTCCGCACATCCCAGAGCCTCGGAGTTTAGGGCATTCTTCAAGCAGAATATTCGAAGTCTAAAGCCAAAAATTTTCTTCGAGAACGATGAGATGTTCGAACGTTTTTCCTTGCCGTTGGTACAAAACAACGAAATAAGTAGCATTGTCGTTGAGCATCGGAAGGTAAACGGATTTAAGCGGGAGCTTATGCTGCTCGATATTGAGGGTGAAATGCCTCAGTCTATCATCGAAACGGCAAAGGTGTCTATTGTAAGGATAAACGAGGATATGGAGTTTACCTATGTTAATGCACAGTTTGCCTCGCTCCTCCAGTACGATCCCTCAGAGCTAATCGGAACCTATATTCCTGAGATTATTACTCCCGAGCACAGAGCCGATTCTCTTGCCCGATTCTCGGAGTTTAAGCAAGGAACGGAATCCTACTACGAAGAAGATGTAGAGATATATAGAAAAGATGGGACGACCATTTGGGTGGAGGTGCTAGTGTCTGGGGTAAGGCGTTCGGATGGAACATTCTCTTCGTTTACGGCTACTATAAATGATATAACCAAAAGGAAGAGGAGGGAGGCCGAGCTGAAGAGCCAGCTCATTCAGAGCAAAAAGGTGAAGAATAACATGGATAAGTTCTACTCCATTATTGGTCACGACCTAAGGAATCCATTTTTAACGACTAAGCTTATATCAGAAAACCTTATCGGGCATGTAGAAAAGCAGAACGACACTAAAACGGCCATGTTCCTTAAAGACATAACCTGTTTGGCCGAAGAGGGTCTAAACCTGCTCGACAACCTGGTTTCGTGGACTAAAAGCGTAATCGAAGGCTTCGACTACCAGCCTTCCTACTTTAACCTAAGGCGCCTTTGCTCCGATGTCGAGAAGCAGCTTGTTATAGCATCTCAAATCAAGGGAATTACCCTTGCCAATGAGGTAAGCGGGGATATTGAGATATTTGCCGATCGAAACATGCTCAAAACGGTAATCCGAAATCTGGTATCAAACTCCATAAAGTACAGCCATAACGGTGGGGTTGTTGGCATAAGTGCGGAAGTAAAGGCCGATACGACTGTTATTGCCGTTTCCGACAATGGTGTGGGTATTGAAGCGAGCATCATTCCGCATCTGTTGGAAATTAACCCCAAAAAGCCACGAACCAGCCCCGATGGTAAATCGACTACCGGAATTGGGCTGCTAATCTGCAACCATTTTGTCGAAAGGCATGATGGACGTATCTCTGTAGAGAGCGTATTAGGCCAAGGCACCACAGTTAGAATCGAACTAAAGAATTAAAAAAAGAAAAAAGCATCTCTCACGAGGTGCTTTTCTTATTTGACTGTTGGTTTTAAAAAGGGAATTTTAAAAAAGTTGGGAATTATTGAAATTCTAACTGGCTTAATTAGGCTGCAAATGTAGCTGGGGGCATCTACAGTCGATTAAGTAATTTTCGGTACGTAATATTACGTTGCTATTTTGATCTATTTTATTATACAACCGTAAGATCCTTATACATTGCAATCTAATCAAACGAATATCCTGTCATTTTAAAGTATTTATTCGTGATTTACTTATATACTTTAGCTGATTTTGCGTCTGTAAACATTACCCCACCCTTTGCTGGATAATTTTTAGCTAATACACAGAGGCTTCAAACCGTTTTAATTGGGATAAATGAACGGTTTGGATGCTTTCCCAGCTGCCAAAATCGAAATACCTACTCGGATAATCCCGCTTTTCTTATAGCCAAAACAGGTTAACCGCAATAAGTACAAATATTATGCTCTTAATCTTGCCGATATAACGGCCAACGGGCGATTGCTCCACAAATCGGTTGAGCAAGCCTGCAAAGAAGGCAACGATAGAGAAGATTACTATTGCTTGAATAAAGAAGATTCCGCCTAGGGTAAAAACCTGCAGTGCCGTGTTACCTCCTGCAACCACAAACTGGGGCAGAAAGGCAAGGTAGAAGAGCAGCACCTTTGGGTTAAGCACGTTCATCACAAACCCAATCTTTAGCAGCTTGGAGTAGCGCTGCTTTCCTCCTGTCTTTGCCAGCGCCAAACCCGCCTCGCCCCACGACATGTAGGCTAGGTAGAGCAGGTAAAGTGCGCCAAAGGCCTTAATGCCTGTTAGTGCAATTGGTATTTTGGCTAATAGGGCGGCAACGCCAAAGGCCACCAGCGAGGTATGAATGATTAACCCCGAGCATAATCCTACAGCTACCGCTACTCCGCTACGCCAGCCGCTGGTAATGCTTTGTGCCACCACAAAAAGGATATCGGGGCCGGGCAGAAGCGTTAGCAGCACCGATGCGGCAAGAAAGGAGACTATTTGGTAGATATCCATTAGGGTTGGGGTTTTTATTTTCCCTCAAATGTAAAAAATTAATTAAGGGATCCTTTTTGGGGTTAGGCGAAAAGGCATTCAGAGGACAAGGTTGTTATTTCATGGGGAGGAATGGTAGTAGTAGGCTTGGGTTGTGCGATTTTTGTATATTAGCCTTGTAGTTTTATACTTACAACAACGAAAACCACTACCTATGAAGAGAATCTTAACCATTATCGCTGCTGCTGTTCTGCTACAATCCTGCGAAAAGGATTCGACAACGCAATATTCGGGAACCTACAACTCTAAGGTGCTGGAGGTTTCTCCGGTTAAGCTCTATACCTCTAAGGGCGAGGTGACCGATGCTGCCATTGTGAGCAGCTTCGTTAAGCGATATCAGCGCACCGCTTCACTTTTTTCTTCCGATGGCAACCAAAAAGCAGAGGGTCGGCTCAAGATCGACTTCTTGGCCGGCAACAGTGCGCAGGTTACCGAAGCGCAGGGCTACGAAGCACGAAGCGTTATAGTAAAGGGTAGCGATATTTACCTGCAGGCGTATACACCAAGCGTACGGATGAACACCGAGGAGGAATCGTTCTTTGATAAGCTGGTAGTATATGCTCCGCTTAGCGCAGTAACAACGATGGTGCCTTTTACTACGGGGTTTACTAGCAAAACCGAGTTTAAGCATTGCCTATATGCGAACAAGAGCGGCGATGCAATTCGTTTTCCAATGCTCTCGTATCTTTACGTTAGCGTAGGTGCCAATAAGCTTGTGATAAAGATGAGGGAGATGCAGCAGTTCAATAATCTGCTGGTTAGCGATGCCTCTAAAAAGTTGAATGATGGCGATACGCTGGCCGTTCAACAGTCGTACTTGGTGCTGAATAGGCAGTAGATGAAAGGTGTAATACCAAAATAGAAAAAAGCATCGTAGAATATTTCTGCGATGCTTTTCTTTATGGGGTTGGCTATGCTAAAAGTCGGTTTCTTCTTCCTTCTTATTGAGTTCCTTGGTCGAAAGCAGCCCGCAAGCTGCGTAGATATCCTGTCCGCGCGAAGCACGAACCGTAGTTACCACGCCTTTTGCGTTTAGCGCCTCCTTAAAGCCCTGTACGGTTTGCTCGTCCGATCCTAGTAGTGGAGTGCCGGGGATAGGATGGAAGCGGATAAGGTTGATACGGCATTTTATTCCGTTTAGTAGCCTTACCAGCTCCTTAACATGGGCTGGCGTATCGTTCAGATCCTTAAACATGATGTACTCGAAGCTTACGCGGCGCTGCTTGGTGAAGTCCCACTGTTTTAGCTCCTCTGCTACGTCGCGAATCTTATAAACGTTCTGGATGGGCATTAGCTTACGGCGCTCCTCGTCGAAAGGGGTGTGAAGGCTGATGGCCAAATGGCACTTGCTCTTTTCCAAAAACTCCCTCATGGCCGGAATAACCCCGATGGTGGATACCGTTATTCGGGTTGGACTCCAGCCGTAACCGTAGTCGGAGGTAAGTATGTCGAGGCTGGCAAGCACATTCTTAAGGTTATCCATAGGCTCGCCCATCCCCATGTAAACGAGGTTGGTTAGCTTCTCGAACTCGGGAATTGCTCTTACTTGGTTCAGTATTTCTCCGGCCGACAGGTGCGACTGAAAGCCTTGCTTTGCGGTCATGCAGAAGAGGCAGCCCATCTTGCATCCGCTTTGCGACGATACGCATAGCGTTGCCCTATCCCTATCGGGGATGTAGGCGCTTTCTATAAACTTTCCGCCAACAGTGGGGAATAGGTACTTCTTAGTGCCATCTATTGATGTTTGTACATCGGTATGGGCAATGTATCCAACCTGATATTCTGCCTTAAGCACCTCACGTGCCTTAATCGATAGGTTGGTAAACTGGTCGATGTTGGTTGCGTTCTTCTTGTAGAGCCAGTCGGCAATTTGCTTAGCAGTAAAGCCGGGTAGACCAAGAGAGGTTGCGACCTCCTTGAGTTCTGCGAGCGTTTTACCGTAAAGCCAGGGCTTGTTTATATCCGTAGTCATTAGAAAAAAATCTCCGAAAGAATATTGTCGAAGGGAATGCCTCTTTCGATGAGCAAATCCCTAACCTCGTTAACCATAAGCGGGTTGCCGCAAAGGTAGTATTTTTCGTTTAATGGTAGGGATGAGGTTTCGCGTAGGTAAGCGGTAAGCCTTCCGTTGTAGGTGTTACTGTAGGAGCCTTTCGATGCGCAGCGTATGTACGTTAGCCCCTTTATTGCCTCGAAAAAATGTGCAAAGTAGAACTCGTTGATGGTTCTTGCACCATGGATAAGCGTTTTATTATCCCCTAATCCCGATTGGGCCATCGAAATAAATGGTGCAATGCCGGTTCCGGTGGCAATCCATACTGCTGGTTCGTTACTACCCAAAAAACTGCCGTATGGTGGCGATATAAATACAAAGTCGCCAGCAGCCAGCTTGGCTAGTAGGGGCGTTAGCGTACCTTCGGGTTTTACGTCAAATAGTATGCTTATGCAATCGTTGTTGGTGCCAGAGGCAATGCTGTATAGGCGTGGAGGTATATTGGCATTTAGGGTAAGCGACAGCAGCTGTCCCGCCTCAAAATCGTAGGGGCGTTCGAAGGTTAGGTAGTGAACGTTGTCGGTAATCTCTTCGTTGGCTACTACCTTGCAAGCGGTAGTCCCCACAGGTGTAGATTCTATCATTTTATGTTGTTTGTGGGGCAGTAACGTTTTTGCCTTTAATTTGTTTGAAGCGTTGGGCTTGTTGGTGCAGTAAAAAGCCATCGCTGCACAACTTGAAGTTAGTGCATTGATGGCTACAATTGGTAAGGCATATCACCTGCTTGCCACTATTTTCGTTTTCTGAATATAATAGTACTGACAGGTAGGCCAACTAGTAATAGAACATCCCCTTTTAGTTCTTTGGGTAGTCGTAGCTTATCATCCAGTTAATGCCGAATTTATCAATTAGCATACCGTAGTAGGCATTCCAGAACGTTTTTTGAAGAGGCATATTAATGCGTCCTCCGTTGGAAAGAGCATTGAAAATTTGGGTGGCTTCTTCCTCGCTTTGGGCGCTTATCGATAGCGATATATTATCTCCAAAGCGGGCTTCGGTGTCAAATTCAGTGTCGGTTTCCCAACATGTGTCGCTTCCCATAAGAATGGTTTCGGAGCTTATTGGTAGAGAAATGTGCAGAATTTTATTGGTTTCGCACTTTGGTAGATGACTGTTTGCCGGCATATCCTTGTAGCGCTCAATGTGGGTAAAATCTCCACCAAATACCGACTTGTAAAAGCTGAATGCTTCTTCGCAGTTACCGTTGAAGGTAATGTAAGGGTTGATCTTTGCCATCGTATTCTGCTGTTTCATGTTGAAGTTTATTTTCGTGTTTCTTGTACCCCAAGCCTTGGAGTGTCTACATACTAACAGGATGGCTTAAATCTTTGTTCAATATTTCTGCCGGGTAAATGAGCGTATGCTGGATTACCTTATCTGTATCCCAGAACCCGATGATAGGTTTAGGTAAACGCGTATACCCCATCCGGAGTATTTCCCGTTTTCGAAACTGGCAACTGCAGAAACTCCTCCTACGAAGAAGAGCTTATCGAGCCCGTAGGCTATCTCGGTATAGTTTCTATACCTGCCCGTGGTGTAGTAGCCAACCATGATATTCTCGGTGAATTGGTTTTTTGAAAGGAAGGGGAGGTGTTTAAGGAGGATGCTTTGCGCTTCGTAGCACACGTGGGCTTCTGCATACTCGGTAGGCGTTGCAAAACGGTAGTAGGGGAGTAGGGTAAAGGAGTTTTTGGTCGATTCGAGCTCTATTGTGGAGTATGCTGTGTTCGGGAAGTAGAAGTTGGATAGCTGCATTCCTTTGGCCTTGGCAAATTTGCCTGCTTTAGCCTTGTAGTATACGTGGTTAAACATATCGATTTCCACGGCTTGAGTTGTACCAAGTTCCACGTTCGTAAACGAACTTGTGCTGCCCCAAACGTTAAGCCCTTTTTCTATCTTTAAGTTTACCGTTGGCCAGTACAACGAGGTGTAGCGTTTGTATCCATTCCTATCGAACCTATAGCGTGGCATTGGCGTATAGCTGATGTTGAGCAGCATAGTCGTTTGGTTGTAGTTCGATAGCGGGTAGCTGTCGAGGTATATGTTTTCGGGAGTATTGCTCTCGAAGTTCGAGTTGGAGGTAAATAGCGAATGGTTGATGTTGTTTTGAACTAGCGTGCGATTGTCGAAACGTGCTCCTAAACCTACCGATAGTCCATTGGCGACCTCTAACTGTAGCTTTGCGTTCACCTCCTTAGTGTCCATCACCTTTTTGTAGCTCTTTTTGAAGTATAGGCACGCAAGTGTGTTGAGCATTTGGTTTATGGGTTGCTCTATATTGAAATCGGCCGTTGCTGTTTTGGCCGAAAGCTCAATAAAGCCCATGTGGCGGGGGGCAAAGTCGAATCTTGTTGCCATCTCGCCCATTAGCATCTGCCTAACGGTAGAGTATATTGGCTTCATCGAAATTGTGAACTGTTTGTTGGTATCTATTACTGTTTTAAGCGTGAGCTTATTTGCAATGGTATAGCCATCAACAGGGGTAAAGTAGCTGGCGTTTTTTCCTATAAAACCCGAAGATGCTACGCTAAAGTTTCCTCGAGTGTAGATGGAGCCTCCCAGAATTACCGCTTTTGCTTTCCATCGGGCTTTGCTGGTTGTGGTATCTTTGGGTGCTGCTATTCCTTTGGGAATTCTTGCTGTTATCGAGTCGGTTTCGTGGCTGTACTTCAGCTCTTCGTCCGACAGGGGAATGGGACGAATCCTACTCCAGTAGCTAGTGTCCTGTGTGTTGAAGAGCGAGTCCTTTTCCACTTTAAGGCTTTTCTCCTCCATTGATTTGAGCGGATCTTCGAGTTCCTGCTTTTTTTCAACCAACTTTACAATTTGCCTCGTTTCTTTTGCCGTTAGGTTGTCCTTTGCCGACAGCTCTTCAATCTTCTTTTCTATGGCATGCAGCTTTGTGGGCTTGGCTTTATTTTGCTTAGCTGTGCTTTGTGCTGCTATGGGCTTATCGGATGGCTGTGATGTGCCCTTCTTAACCGCTACGCTGTTGTACTTTACCGAAGAAACCATATTCGACGAAAAGGTTATTCCCATAAGGCTTCCTCCTACCTTTATGCTGATGGAAGTGGGGAGCGGAACGGTTTGTTTCACCATGTCGTAGCTGATGCTGAGGTGAATCTTGATCAAACCGTTTGTGGTTTCCATCTCGGCATTGGTAATCTCGTAGGTGTTGTCCTTGATATAGAGAAAACCTTTGAAGAATACCCCAGAGGAGCGCTTTGGGGCAACACCTATTTTGTAGATGGTGGTACCATCCTGTACGGTGGTGGCCACTAGGTGGAACTTGTAGCACGAAAAGGCTTGTCGGCCCATTGGAGAAGGGGTATCGTAGTACTGATCGTTATAGATGTTACTTCGGTAAATATCTACTCCTGGTATGTCGAAGTTGTCTCCAGGAAAGTTGGTTCGATACGATATCGTTTTTTGGGTGTAGCTGTCGGGCGCTTTGTAGGTAAGCATGTTTACCAACTCCATGGTATAGGTTTTGCCTGAGATGGGCAGCTTGCTATCTTTTGGGGCTATCCACCTAATGTAGCTGGCCATTTTAGAAAAAAGCACATTAGCCTTAAAGTAGACATTGGAGTTGTAGCCGTCGAGCTTGCTCAGGTATAGCTGGCCGTTGGAGATGGCCTTGCGCATTATTCGGTTGGCAGGGTTATTCTTGTTCGATATTACAATCTCCTTAAGGTCGTACGCTGTTGCTTCGAGCACAACGGCAATCTTGGTTTCTCGATTCCCAATATTAATGGTTTGCGTTTGTGGCTTATAGCCAATAGCCCGAAAGTTTACCGTATAGGTTCCTGGGTTAAGGTGAAGCGAAAAGCGTCCACTGCCATCCGATGCTGTTCCGTGCATCTGCTCCTCTACGTAAATGTTGGCGTAGGGTATGGGATCTCCTTGTTTATTGGTGATGCTACCCGATAGCTGACCGTAGGCTCCAACGGTACAAACTGTTTGTAGAAGGATGAAGAGCAGCTTTCTCAGCCTCATTATCTTTAGGGAATCGTTGTGGGTTGCTATTGTTTAGGTATGCAGTACAATTGGCTGCAATATATTTATTTAAACGAAAAGTGCAGCGCATTATTGTTGAAAATATGGGTTGCCTCGGTTTAAATCCTCGGATAAAAGAAAACCACCCATCAATAATGGGTGGTTTGAATGCTGCATTTCCTTGTTTTAGGCTGCTACTTATTTTGCGCAAAATATTTTCGCTTAAAGAACAGCGCTACGTTAACGAGCAGAATTAGCACAGGAACTTCAACCAAAGGCCCGATTACGGTAGCAAAGGCGGCCTGCGAGTTAATTCCGAACACCGCAATGGCTACGGCAATTGCCAACTCAAAATCGTTGCTTCCGGCAGTAAAGGCCAGCGTGGTCGATTTCTCGTATCCCTCGCCAATCCATCGTGCAATAAAGAAGGTGGCAAAGAACATGAGCGCAAAGTAAATGGTGTACGGAATGGCGACTCTAACCACATCAGCAGGTAGCTCAATAATCTTTTCGCCCTTAAGCGAGAACATCACAAAGATGGTAAAGAGCAAGGCTATTGGGGTAAGCCACGATATCTTAGGGATAAACTTTGTGAAGTACCAGCTGCTGCCCTTCAGCTTTCTGAGAATGAGGTTAGAGAGCAAGCCTAAGCCAAACGGTATTCCTAGGTAGATTAGTACAGTTACTGCGATTTCGGATATGGAAACCTCAACAACAGCACCGCTTAACCCAAAAATCGGTGGTAGCAAAGTGATGAAGATGTAGGCGTAAACCGAGTACAGAAAAACCTGAAAAATGGCGTTGAAGGCCACCAGCCCTGCTGCCAGCTCGGTATCGCCTTTGGCGAGGTCGTTCCAAACCAGAACCATGGCTATGCAGCGAGCTAACCCCACAAGAATAACCCCAACCATAAGTCCGGGGTGGTTATGCAGAAAGACGATGGCCAAAAGGAACATCACCAGAGGGCCTACAATCCAGTTTTGCGTGAGCGACAAGCTGAGCAGCTTAAGGTTCTTGAACACCAACGGCATCTTCTCGTACTTGACCTTTGCCAATGGCGGATACATCATCAGAATTAGACCTATGGCAATGGGGATATTCGTCGTTCCTGAGCTCAACGAATTCCAAAAGTTCGAGATACCTGGAGTGTAGTATCCTACTACTACTCCGGCAAACATAACTAGGAATATCCATAGCGTTAGGAAACGGTCGAAGAAGGATAGCTTTTTGATGGTACTTTCCATGTTTGAGATTTTATGTATTAAATGCTCTTTATATTCTCGTTGTAAAATTTCCAGAAGCCTGCTCTAATCTCGTCGCGAACCCGTAGGAATTCGCTCCAGATAAACTCGTCGGTTCCGGTGGCGTGCGATGGGTCGTCGAAGCCGATGTGTAGGCGGTGCTTAACCTTACCGGTAAAGGCAGGGCACGATTCGTTGGCTCCTCCGCATACGGTAATCACGTAGTCCCACTCCTCGTCGAGGTACTTCTCAACCGAATCGGAGGTGTGATGGCTGATGTCGATGCCAGCCTCCTTCATGGCGGCAACGGCCTTTTCGTTAAGCTTCCCCGAAGCCTCGGTTCCGGCCGAGCATACGGTGAGGTTTGGATCGAACGACTGCAAAAAGCCGTGCGCCATTTGGCTGCGGCAGCTGTTGCCGGTGCAAAGAATGAGAACTTTCATATTTCGTGTTTTTAGTATCATGTATCAAGACACACGTATCAAGATGGTCTAGTTTGCTAAGAATTCGCTAAAGTGGTTTGTGCATTACTACAGCAGAACAGGGGCAGATGTCTTTGAACTCGCGGGTCTGCCTTATTTCTTCCGAAACCATATCCCTACTGATTTGTTGAAATCCGAACTTCTCAAAGTACTTCTCTGTCGTTGTTGTTAGCAGGTACAGCTCGGTTACCTGCTCGGATGCACAGTAATCGAGCAGGTGGTTTACCAGCTTCTCTCCTATTCCTAGTCCCTTAAGCCCATCTTTTACGGCTAACGACCTTATAAGCCCTGCGCCATCGTACTTCTCTAGGCCAATTGTTCCTACCTGCTCGTTGCTTTGCCTAGCCTCGAATAGCAAAACGGCATCATCGGAGATATCGGCCGTTGGCAGGTTATTGGCTGCAAGTAGGCTCTTAACCTCCTCTATACTTTCTGGTCTTACGGGATCAATACTGATATTCATGGTATAATTAGTTTGTTGTAGCGTAGAGACAAGGTATGCCTTGTCTCTACGCTACACTACTAGTTCTTCTCAGCGTAAACGGTAATGCTGTATATACCCGTCCCGCTCTTCTTGAAATTGTCGATTTCTTCGCTGGAGAGGTAGCTTGCAAGAATATCGTCGGGAACAACGATTTGCTTCTGCTTTTGAATGGTTATGCTCTTAAAGCCTACCCTCTCGATTATTCCAAGGTATTCATCCTTTTGAATGGCTCCCGAAACGCATCCGGCGTACATCTCGGCGGCATTCTGAATCGACCTTGGAAGATCGCCAACCAGCACCACATCCGAGATGCTGAAATGGCCGCCAGGCTTTAGCACGCGGTAGATTTCGCTAATTGCCTTTTCCTTGTTGGGCACCAGGTTGAGCACGCAGTTGCTCACCACAACATCGGCTGTGCTGTCGTCAACCGGCATGTGCTCGATGTCGCCAAGGCGGAACTCCACGTTGCCGAAGCCCAGCTTTGCGGCATTGGCGCGCGCCTTATCAACCATGGCAGGGGTAAAGTCGATGCCGATTACTTTACCGGTTTGGCCTGTTTCGTGACGGGCAACAAAGCAGTCGTTTCCGGCACCCGCGCCAAGGTCGATAACCGTATCTCCCTTCCTGATCTTGGCAAACTGGGTGGGCAATCCGCAGCCTAGGCTAAGGTCGGCATCGGGGTTGTAGCCTTCGAGGGTCGAGTAGTCGTCGTTCATGATGTTGTACGCCTCGCTGCTACAGCAACCCGAGCCGCAGCACGATGCCGCATTATCCTCCTTGCCTTGTAGCACAATCTGGCTGTACTTGCTCCTTACGAGCTCTTTTACCTCGTCGGCCGACAGCTGCTTTTGGTCTAGCAATCTTTTTTCCATTTTTTGAAGTATTTGGGTTTGGTTGATTTGTGTCCTTCAACTTTCTTTATCGTAAAATCACGATGAATTTGTCTAAAAATTTTTACTGGCAGCTGTTGATGCCGGTATACTCGCCAAGCAGGCTGCCGAAGCACCTACGGGCGTTGTTCCACTCCTCCTCGTTGATGCAGTAGCACACCTTTACGCCATCGATATCGCCCTTAACCAGCCCGGCATCCTTAAGCTCCTTGAGGTGCTGCGATACGGTGCTCTGCGAAAGGGGAATTTCTTCGACGATATCGCCGCAGATGCACGTCTGCTTCCTATAGAGCAGCCTCAGGATGGCAACACGCGCCGGATGCGAAAGCGCCTTGGCGTACCTGGCAACCTGCTGCTCCTCGTCGGAGTATAAATCGTACTTTGATGTTCCCATTGTAGCTATATTTATCGCAATATTACGATTAATTTCCAATTTGCGCGCATCTCTTCCCAATTTTTTATGCTGTAGCAGGCCTTGAGGGAGTCGGGTTTACTAGACCTGACAGGTTTTCAAAACCGGTCAGGTCTCTTGCTACCCTTCATCAAAAATCGAAATTCCGCTTCTTCACCTTTTTTTAGCCAATATTTGGTACAGAAAATGGACGATGATTGTTGTTTAAGTAATTATTTCCTTACACAAACGCGCTATGAAGAAGATCTTTTTACTCCTCGTGCTAGCTGCGTTGGCCGCCGTTGGCCTACGCGCGCAGGAGACTTTTAACGGGCATATGGTGCTTAACATTAGCGGCACCGACCTTAAGGAATCGATGGATGTTACCTACTACTTCCTAAACGGCGAGGTGCTGATGAAGCCCCAAATCCGCGATAAGGAAAAGGGTAAGGATGCCGAGCTTGGAATCCTCTTTAAGCCTCAACAGCAGGTATTCTTTATCCTGATGGGCGGCAAGGACGGCAAGATGGCCATGCGCAAAACCTACGACAACATCAACGAAATGCTCGACACCACCAAGATCGAGCGGCCCAAGATCACCCAAACCAACGAGACCAAGACCATCAACGGCTACCTCTGCCGTAAGGTGATCGCCGAAACCTCCACCGCCATCATGGACATGTGGGTTACCAACGACCTGAAGTTCAGCCTCGGCAAGCTGATGGCCTACTCCAACATGAACATGGGCAAAGGCCGCAAGCAGGCCGCCTCGGGCAACGGGTGGGGCAACGTTAAGGGCGCTTCGCTCGAAACGGTGGTAACCAGCAAGGAAAACGGCAGCGTATCCACCATTCTGGTTAAGGAGATCAGCACCGACAAGCCCAGCGCCTCGCTCTTCGACATGACGGAGTACCAGGTTATGGAGATGCCGTCGCTGAAGGACATGATGCCCTTCGGAAAGAAGAGGTAGCTGCTCCGTATATAGCCACAGTCACTTAAACGTCAATTCTACGTAAGGGCTTGATGTTATAGACAAAGGATGTACAGGGCATATTCCCCTCCTTCCCAAGGAGGGGTGCCCGAAGGGCGGGGTGGTTTAAATCGGAATAGTTAGGTACTACCCACCATCACCAACCACCCCCGGCTGCGCCGACCCCTCCTTAAAAAGGAGGGGAATCGTGCTAATTTTAACCTTACGTTAACCTATTAAGGTTTCATTTCAAGCATTTATGCTTACGTCACCATAGTTTCTCAATATCCCCAGCCCCCGGATGCTGCTGCCGCTTGTCGGCAGCATCCGGGGGCTTTCCGTGTGGGCTGCAGCAGCCGCCATTTTGGGTGTGCCGCGCCCTTTTTTGCCAACCCCATCCAGAAAAACCACTACCCGATCCGTTGAAATAGAAAATTCGTTAAATTTGGGATGCTGGTCTTTGAAAAAGTCCCCACATCCGGTAGTCGGAAAAGGTAGCAGGAGGCAAAAATGCTTTCCGAGCATGCTCGGAAATGTATTTTACGCTTTGGAATCATTTCCGAGCGCACTCGGAAAGTACTTTTTAGTTCAAGAAATACTTCTGAGCATGCTCGGAAATGCGATTTAGGCTGCAGAGATATTTCCGAGCATGCTCGGAAACAATTTTGAAGCCGAGGAATGATTTCCGAGTATACTCGGAAACGAATTTCGAGGCGTTTACCCATTTCCGAGGAGCAAGGTTTTGGAGCTTGGTGTCGTCCTACCCAAACCTCCGACGCGAAAGGGGCCTTTGACAAGGCATAGGGTACAAATGTGCCTGAGCGGTAAAGGTACCGCCATCGATCAGCATCAACCTACAAAAGGAGTTGGCATGAAGCTTACAGTTGCACTCGCCCGCACAAAGCTCGACGACGAGATCGGGTACGGATATGCGCTAATTTCGGCCGCCGAGAGCTTGGCCCTACCCGAGCTGTTGACCTCGAAGCCCTATCTTCGGCTTACGGAGGCCCACGAGAAGCTGTCGGACGGAAGGTACAAGCCTCGGAAGAACGCTTACACCGAGGAGCTGCGCGATATTGATAGGCGGCGCGACCGCTCGTACCGCTCGCTGGTGCTGGCCATTCAGAGCGCCGCCTGCTCGGGCTTTGCCGACGAGGAGGAGGCCGCCAAGCCGCTGGTGGCGCTGATAGAGCACTACGGCAGCAGCTTCACCCGAGGTTCGACAGGGGGCGAGTCGGCTTACCTTAACAAGCTGCTTGTGGACCTGAAGTCGCCCAGCTGCGCGGCGGCCATCAGCCAGCTGGGGTTGGAGAAAAAAGTGGCGCAGATCGAGGAGCTGGAGTCGGAGTTTGCGCGCTGCCAGCGCCTAAGCGACGGTGATAGAGGGGCTAAAATGCATATCCTTTCGGCATCAACGGTTAGGCACGACTTCGAGGAGGCAGTGCGGGTGTTCATGGTCTACCTTCAGGCCAAGCTGATGGAGGAGGACGACGAGCGGTGGAGCAAGTTCTGCGGCAGGGTGTCCACGCTGAACAAGGAGCTGGCAACGCGCGAGGCGCTGCGCGCTGCCGCACGGAAAAGGAAAAAGAAGAATGAAGATATCCAGCCGTGAGGTTGTGCCATATGTGAATATTTAGGTTTAGCCCCCAGCAATGGGGGCTTTTTTGTATCATCTCTAGTATAACAAAATGGAAGATAAAGAAGTTAAAGAATTGGTGTTACCCCGAATAGTACTATCCCCCGCTGGCGGAGGTAGGGGGTGGATAGGGCGTGTTTTCTTTTATGGTATCCGTTCCCAAACGGTTCGGGACTTACAACAAAAAACGCTACCCTTGGGAGGTAGCGTTTCTTTGTTTCGAAGTATATCTTACTAGATCTTACCGATAGCCTTAAGCTCCTTTTCGAGCTGGTCTACCAGCTGCTGCATGCGGCTGGTAACGGTAAGGTACGACTCCTCTTTGGTCATGTCGATACCGGCCTTCTTTAAAAGATTGATGGGATAGTCGCTTCCACCGCTCTTAAGCAGATTCAGGTAGCGCTCTTTGGCCGCGTCAGCCTCCTTCTTACTCTTAGCCTTTGTGATGTTGCTGTAAAGGGCGTTCGAAGCGGTAAACGACACTGCGTAGTTGTACACGTAGAAGTTGTAGTTGAAGAAGTGCATCACGCGGGGCCAGGAGTACTTTAGATTTTCGGGTTGCTCAACACCAGGACCGTTGTACTTGGCGTCGATTTCGCCGTAAACCTTTGCCATAATGTCGGCGTTAAGCGGCTTGTTCTGCTCCACCATGGTGTGCATGGTGTACTCGAAATCGGCAAACTGAACCTGACGGTAAAAGGTTCCGGCAACGTTGTCGATAGCCTGAACGAGTAGGGCGATCTTTTCGTTTGGATCTTTAGCTTGGGCCAGCATGTAGTCGAGCAGCACGCATTCGTTGAAGGTTGAGGCAACCTCAGCAACCATCGAGTTGCTTCCCGAGTAGGTGTAGGGTTGATACTTGTGCGATAGAATTCCGTGAACTGAGTGGCCAAGCTCGTGGGCTAGGGTAAATACGTTATCGCGGGTTTCGTTCCAGTTCATCAGCACGTAAGGGTGAACGCCGTAAAGGGCAAGGTTGTAGGCTCCCGTTTGCTTTCCGGGCTTTTCGTATACGTCGATACGGCCAGGGCCAAGCATCTGCTTAAAGCTATCGTAGTACTCCTTGCCCATAAACTGAAGGGCGTTGCTAACGATGCTTACCCCCTCGTCCCATTTGTAGGTGCGGCTAAAGTTTACCAACTCGGCTGCAGCATCCGAACCGTAGTACTTAGTAAGGCCAAGGGCGCGCTTGCGCAGATCCCAATATTTTTGAAGTGGGGCCACGTTGCTTTGGGCTACCTTAAGCAGGGTTAGGTAAACATCCTTTGGGATGTCGTTGCCCGAAAGGGTTGCCTCTAGGCAGCTTGGGTAGTTGCTCAGCTTCGATCCGGCTACGCTATTCTGCATCTTGGTTAGGTAGATATCGGCAAAGGTATTGCGGTTCTTGTAGTAGTACTCGCGGTTGGCGTTGGCCACCTTAAGCCTATCCTCCTGGTTGTTGGATGTAGCGTAGATGCGCGATGCCACGGCTGGCGATGCGGTTACCACCTCGCCGGTTGATAGCGTCACCTTTGGGAACTCGATGTCGGCAATGGCCAGCGAGTTGTAGATGCGTAATGGAGCGCCAAGAGAGCGGCTGTACTCGTTTAGGATGTTCTGCGTCTTTTCGTCGAGGATGTGGGCACGCTCACGGTAGAAGTCGTCAAAGTCGTGCTTGTAGATGGCCAGCTCAGGCATTTCGCTCATCCACTTGTTGCAGGTTTCTTGGGGGATTGTTGCCAGCTCGGAAGAGTACCAAGTGCTGTTCTTGCTCATCTCGATGCTTACGGTTTGGAGCTCCTGCTGCTTGGCGCGGTAAATAGGGTTCTTGCCATCAACATCCCCCTGAAGGCGAACGTACCAGAACAGCTTAGAGCCTATTTGTCCAGCCTTCTCCGATAGCTTAATGTAGTCGAGAAGGGCCTTTGGATCTTTCGAAATCTTACCCTTATACTCGAGGAATTTTGGGGTAAGCTCGCTGTACGCTTTTAGCTCCTGCTGCCAAACATCCCAACTTGGGTAAATGTGGGTGAAATCCCAGCTGTATGCAGGATCTTTTGGATCAACCTTAGCGGTTGCTTGGCCAAAGCTAACGTTGCAGATTAGTGCAAGAGCGAAGGCCGATAGTAGCATTTTCTTCATAGAATTGCGTTGTATAGGTTTTTATTCTGCGCTTTTGTAGTTGACGGAATTGTTTGAGCAATGTTACAGCCTTAGTCAAAAAAAGAGTGCAATTGACGCCTGTTTGACAACATAGTTGCGAATAACTTTCGGATGCTGCCGGTAGAATTTGGCACAAAGACCATCTATCAGCTAGGCTAGCTGGCCAAATATTTTAACGCCGCTTACGGTAATGTAGGCCCAAAGCGCATAGCGGGTAAGCTTGCCGAGCGACATAAACAGCAGAACCTTGTGGTAGGAAGCCCTCATAAGTCCAAGGATTATTGGAATGAGATCGCCAATAAACGGTAACCAAGCAAAGAAGGCCATGGTCGATCCGTATCGTTTTACAATTCGGCTCCATTTTTCGAGGTTTTCCTCCTTTACCCTAAAGTACTTTTCGAGCCACTCCCACTTGCCGAGGTAGCCAAGCAGGTATCCGGTCATGCCGCCCAACGTGTTTCCAATGGTGGCAATAATAGTAGCATAAATCGGATTGGCCCCGGCAATCAGAAGACCAATGAATACTACCTCTGAGCTTAGCGGAATAACCGTTGCTGCCAGAAAGCAGGCAAGAAAAAGTCCAATGTATCCGTATTCGATCAGGTTCTCCATCCTAGAAAAATTTCTTAAAGGTAAAAAATCCATTAAAAACGGAATGTTGCCTATGCCATTTTAGGTGTAAGGTTGTTTTAATAGAAACGGTTAAAGTAGAGTACGATGATGAAGATAGAAATTTGGGCAGATGTTGTATGCCCTTTCTGCTACATAGGCAAACGAAAACTAGATGCAGCGCTTAAAGATTTTCCGCATGCGGATAGGGTTAAGGTGGAGTGGAAGAGCTACCAGCTGGCGCCTGATGTACGGCCAGAGCCAGGCAAAAGCGTTGTGTCCCACTTCGCCGAGCGTAAGCAGATTTCTGAGGTAGAGGCTCAGAGTATATATGGGCATGTTTCTCAGCTGGCGAGAGATAATGGTATAGAGTTTAACCTGAACAATGCCGTTGTTTGCAACACGTTTAATGCGCATAGGCTCTCGCATCTTGCAAAAAGCTACGGATTGCAGGAGGAGGTGGAGGAACAGCTCTTTGCTGCATACTTTACCCATGGTAAAGATCTCAACGATTTCAACGAGCTTGCCAAAATTGGTGCCGAAGTAGGGCTTGAGGTAAACGCTATTTGGCAGATGCTTACCGGTAATCAGTTTATGGAAGAGGTGCGTTGGGAGATAGAGGAGGCGGGACAACTCGGCGTTCAGGGTGTTCCATTCTTTGTGTTCGATAGGAAGTACGCCATATCAGGGGCGCAAGAGCAGGTCTTCTTTACGCAAGCTCTTGAGAAGGCTTGGTCGGAATGCCTTCCTATATTTAGGGACGAAAATATCATAAAAGGAGACGAGGGTTCTATAAATATCCCCATTAAGTAAAATAACCCAACAACGCTATTCTTAGTAGGAATTAAAAAGGAGGTTTAAAAAACCTCCTTTACTATTTTTTCGATATTGTCTGGCTTGCCCATGGTGTAGTAGTGCAGCACCGGAACTCCGGCAGCCTTTAGCTCCTTACTCTGCGCAATTCCCCATTCAACGCCCACCTGACGGACCTCCTCGTTGTTCTTACATCGGTTAACGGCATCCACCAAATCCTGTGGAAGGTCGATGTGGAAGATCTGAGGAAGCATGGTAAGGTGCTTCTTCAGCGAGATTGGCTTCAATCCCGGAATTATTGGAACGGTAATGCCAATGGCTCTACACTGCTCTACAAACTCGAAGAACTTGGCGTTGTTGAAGAACATCTGAGTAACGATATAGTCGGCGCCAGCATCTACCTTCGCTTTTAGGCTCATAAGGTCTGTTTCCAGGTTGGGCGCCTCCGAATGCTTCTCAGGATATCCTGCTACGCCAATGCAGAAGTCTGTTTTCTGGATGTTGGTCGATTCTGGATCAACATATTTGCCGTGGTTAAGGTCGTTAACCTGCTTAACAAGGTCTACGGCGAGCTTGTTGCCTCCGGGTTCGGGCATAAAGCCGTGAGCGCCCTTTTCGGCATCGCCACGTAGGGCAAGCACGTTGTCGATTCCCAAAAAGTTGAGGTCGATGAGCGCATCCTCGGTTTCTTCGCGGGTAAAGCCACCGCAGATAAGGTGGGGCACCACATCAATGCCATACTTGTACTTAATGCCTGCCGATACGCCAACGGTTCCCGGGCGCTTCTTTATGATTCTCCGTTCCAGCAAGCCGCTAGGCTGTTCGCGAAGCACTACCTCTGGTCGGTGGTAGGTAACGTTGATGTACGAAGGCGAGTAGGGAAGCAGCGGCTCGATGGTTTCCTCTATCTCGCTAAATGATGCCCCCTTGAGCGGCGGTAGCAGCTCGAAGGTAAATAGCGTCGATTGCGACCTGTTTATGATGTCGATAACTTTCATATTCTCTTTTTCTTTTAGCACAGAGAGGCACGGAGGAACAGAGAGCACAGTTTTTTACAAATACTCTCAGTGTATCTCTGTGTGCTTTGTGCCTCTGTGTTGAATAATCTAATATCCCAAATTCGGTCTCAGCAACCTCTCAGCCTCCTCTACGCTTACACCCTTACGCTGCGCGTACAACTCCACCTGTTCCTTGGTTATGCGGCCAAGGTTAAAGTACATGGATTCGGGATGGGCAAAGTACCATCCACAAACCGATGCTCCGGGGTACATGGCGTAGTTCTCGGTTAGCTTAGCACCAATATTCTTTCCTGCCTCAAGCAGGTCGAAGCAGGTGCGCTTTTCGCTATGCTCGGGGCACGATGGGTAACCTGCAGCTGGGCGAATTCCCTGGTAATCCTCATGGAGTAGCTCCTCAAGTGGCAGTTCCTCGGCAGCAGAGTATCCCCAAAACTCCTTGCGTACACGTTCGTGCAGACGCTCGGCAAAAGCTTCGGCAAACCTATCGGCAAGCAGCTTTACGATGATGGCGCTATAGTCGTCGCCTATCGACTTAAACTCCTCTACCAGCTTATCGGCACCATGAACGGTAACGGCAAACGTTCCAAGGTAGTCCTTACGGCCGCTATCGAGTGGCGCGATATAGTCGGCAAGCGAGTAGTTTGGCTTAGCCTCCTCGGTACGCTTCTCCTGATTGCGGAGGAAGTGGAATCGGGTAACCTCATCGCCCTTGGTGTTGTACAGGGCCACATCCTCTTCGATGCTGTTAGCAGGAAGTATAGAGTAAACGCCATTTGCGGTAAACAGTTTCTCCTCTACAATTCGCTTAAGCATCACCTGAGCATCTTCGTAAAGCTTCTTGGCCTCCTCGCCCTTTACGGGATCATGGAATATCTTTGGATATCTTCCGGTAATGTCCCATGCAAAGAAGTAGTAGGTCCAGTCGATGTACTTCGCTAGCTCTTCGAGCGAGTAATCCTCAAGAACAAATGTTCCTTTCTGCTTAGGCTCAGCGATAGGTAAAGTTGCCCAATCGGTTTTTACTCGGTTAGCGCGAGCATCGGCAAGCGAAACGTACTCGTTGGCGCTACGGAGGCGATTGTGCTCCTCGCGCATATGGGTGTACTCCTCGTTAACCTTGTCGATGTACTCTTTTCTGTTCTCCGAGATAAGGCTGCGCACCACGCCCACAGCGCGTGAGGCATCCTTAACGTAAATTGCTCCGCTGTTGTATTCGGTCGCAATCTTTACGGCAGTATGTATCTTGCTGGTGGTTGCTCCCCCAAAGAATACGGGGATGTTGAAGTCTTGACGCTTCATCTCGCGAACCACGTGTATAATCTCTTCCAATGATGGGGTGATAAGCGCGCTTAGGCCGATCACATCAACGTTATGCTCCTTGGCTGCCTCCAGAATCTTTTCGGCAGGAACCATTACGCCTAGGTCGATGATTTCGTAGCCGTTGCAGGCAAGCACTACGCTCACGATATTCTTACCGATGTCGTGCACGTCGCCCTTAACGGTTGCCATAAGCACCTTACCCGCCGATGATGGGTTGCCGCTCTTGGCCTTCTCTTCTTCGATGAAGGGGGTTAGATAGGCAACGGCCTTTTTCATCACGCGGGCGCTCTTTACCACTTGGGGCAGGAACATCTTCCCGGCGCCAAATAGGTCGCCAACCACGTTCATGCCGTCCATCAACGGACCTTCGATAACGTGAAGCGTAGCAGGGTAGTTGTGGCGAGCCTCCTCTACATCCTCATCGATATAGTCGGTGATGCCCTTTATCAGCGCATGCTTAAGCCTTTCGGCAACGGGCTGCTCGCGCCAAGCATCCTTCTTGTGCTCCTCTTCGCCTCCCTTGGCCTGCGTCTTAACCTTATCGGCATACACCAAAAGGCGTTCGGTGGCATCCTTGCGGCGGTTGAGTACGGCATCTTCCACCAACTTCAGCAAATCTGGCTCAATCTCGTCGTACACCTGAAGCATCCCGGGGTTAACAATACCCATATCCATACCTGCCTTGATGGCGTGGTAGAGGAATACCGAGTGGATGGCCTCGCGCACGGTGTCGTTGCCGCGGAAGCTGAACGAGAGGTTGCTCACCCCGCCGCTAATCTTGGCGTAGGGACAATTCTGCTTAATCCACTCGCAGGCCTTGATGTAGTTAAGGCCGTAGCTGTTGTGCTCCTCGATTCCCGTGGCAATAGCCAGAATGTTGGGGTCAAAGATGATATCCTGTGGTGGGAATCCTACCTTTTCGGTAAGTATCTTGTACGATTTTTCTGCAATCTCAATCTTGCGCTCGTAGGTGTCGGCTTGCCCCTTTTCGTCGAAGAGCATCACCACGGTGGCGGCACCGTAGCGCTTCACGAGCTTAGCTTTGCGGATGAACTCCTCCTCGCCCTCCTTTAGGCTGATGGAGTTTACCACCGATTTTCCCTGTACGCACTTAAGTCCAGCTTCAAGCACCTCCCACTTAGAGGAGTCAATGACGATAGGTAGACGAGCAATTTCTGGCTCGGAAGCGATAAGGTTGAGGAAGTTTACCATTGCGCTCTTGGCGTCGAGCATGGCATCGTCCATGCACACGTCGATAAGCTGTGCGCCGCCCTCCACCTGTCCTTGGGCAACCGATAGCGCCTGCTCGAACTTCTCCTCGCGGATTAATCGGGCAAACATCTTCGATCCGGCCACGTTGGTACGCTCGCCGATGTTTACAAAGTTCGACTCCTTGGTTACGCTAACTGGTTCCAATCCGCTGAAGGTGGTTACGGGATCGCGCTTAACCATCTCTCGAGGTGCGTACCTCTCTGCCACCTTGGCGATGGCCGCAATATGGGCTGGCGAGGTGCCGCAGCATCCGCCGATGATGTTCAGTAGACCATCCTTTAGGAATTCCTCTATGATTTCGGCCATCATCTCCGGACTTTGGTCGTACTCGCCAAACTGGTTAGGAAGCCCGGCATTAGGATGGGCGCTTATGTGGAAAGGCGCTTTCGCGCTAATCGTTTCGATGTAGGGGCGTAGCTGCTTTGCACCAAGTGCGCAGTTGAACCCTACGCTTAACAGGTTTACGTGCGATACGGATACCAGAAATGCCTCAGCGGTCTGTCCCGACAGGGTGCGTCCGCTAGCATCGGTAATGGTGCCCGATACCATAACGGGAATATCGGTGCCGTGCTCGTCGTTGTACTGCTCTATGGCAAATAGGGCTGCCTTAGCATTTAGCGTGTCAAAAACAGTTTCAACCAGCAGCATGTCGGCGCCACCATCTACCAAACCACGAACCTGCTCGTAGTAGGCGCGTACCAGCGTATCGAAGCTGATGGCGCGGTAGGCGGGGTTGTTCACATCGGGCGACATCGATGCCGTTTTGTTGGTAGGCCCCATAGAGCCGGCAACAAAGCGGGGACGCTCGGCAGTCGAGTACTTCTCACATGCCTGCTTGGCCAACTTGGCGGCCTCGAGGTTGATCTCGTACACCAAATCCTGCATCTCGTAGTCGGCCATCGAGATGGCGTTGGCGTTAAACGTGTTGGTTTCGATGATATCGGCACCTGCCTGCAGGTACTCCTCGTGAATGGCGGCAATAACCTGTGGCTGGGTAAGCACCAGCATGTCGTTGTTGCCCTTAACCCGTGCTGCTATGCTAGCAAATCGGCTGCCGCGGTAGTCCTCCTCGGTAAGCTTAAAGCGTTGGATTTGTGTACCCATTGCGCCATCAAGCACCAGTACCCTGCGGCGGAGCGCTTGCTCCAGATTGCTCCTGTTCGACATATTTTTCGCTAATTGATTGAAATGTTGTTATCTGAGCCGCTAAAAGTACGAAAAAAGAGCAGCATTCCCCTCGGGTAGTACCTCATGAATCCCAAATTCTTGTAATTCCGACCTTTTTGAGTTAATCTAGGTTTAGTAGATAGGGGAGGCATCGGAGAAGATGTTATCTCTAAAGTTAGAGGGAGAAAAAGGAATGACGAAGTCAAAAAAATCGAGAAATATTTAATTGTGGTACGTAATCCCCTACTTTTGAGTGGGTAGGGTTGGGGGGCTTTTTCTACAACAAGTCGTAGTCGCTAAATCGTCATTACTTATTTTCTTCAACGCCTAGGCTGAAGCATCATCGCTTCAGCCTAATAAATTAACTTACTCCTCTTCGAGCGCATTGCTTATTGCAGCAACCTCGTTCATTGCCTTCTTTAGTTCATCTAGCTCCTGCTTGGTCTTTTTGCGAATATAGAAGATCAGCACTCCAAATATCACGATGCCCGATATACAAATGTAGGTGAAGAACCATGCAGGAAGGGTTGCCTTGAACAGCGGTAGCATCATGCAGAATCCCGCTACGTATAGGCCAAAGATGATGTAGGTAAACGCTCCGTGTATCTTGCGACGGGTGTTGTAGAACGAGGTCAGCATCTTAAGGTACTCGGTGGTTCCCTTTGTAACATCAAGCTTGTTCAGCAGCATAATGCTCAACCACTCTACCCCGATACGGATAAGCAGGGCTCCGATCATCAGCTGGATGCCCTTTGCAATGTGGCTGCTATTCCCTTTGGTTATTAGGGCGAATGCGACCAGCACTATCAGGGTAATTCCTAACACCATGATGGTGGCAGCATGCTTTTGGCGCGAGCTCTTCACTCTCTTTTTTGCAATGCCTGCAACTGCGGTTGCGCTATTTTTGGGGGTTGGTACGGCTTGTTTCTTCCAGCCCGATACCATATCTTCAAATTCGTTCATCTTCGTTTCTTTTAAATTGATCTTAAACGTTCTGGGCAACCTTGGTTTGGTAGGCGGTGCGGAGCTTCTCCTTTAGCCTGTGGATTTTTACCCTCGTGTTTCCCTCGCTTAATCCCAGCACTTGGGCTATTTCTGGTTGAGGCAGATCTTCGAGAATCAGCATGGCCAGTACTCTGTCGGGCTCGTCGAGCTGCGCGATGCACTGCTGTAGTATCTCCTGATCGCTGTGCTGCTTCTCTGCCGAGTCGCCCTCTGGCGCTTGGTAGTTCTGTATCCGGTTTTGGTAGCTCTTGCTTCTGCGGATCTCGGTGAGGCAGCAGTTAACCGCTATTCGGTAAAGCCACGTCGATACCTGGCTTTGGTTCTTGAATTCGTCGTGCTTCTCCCATACCCGGATGAAAACCTCCTGGGCCAGATCGGCAGCAAGGTCAGCGTTGCCCCTCACGTAGCCCAAGCATAGGCGGTATATGCTTGGGTAGTGCTGGTTGTAGATGGCTTGAAAGATATCTTGTTCCATTCCTATGCTATCGTTTTGCAGGTATAAATCCCTTTAGCTCGTTTAGCAGCACCGCGGGTTGATCGTACATTACGAAGTGCGCCGAGTTGTCAACAAACTTAACGGTTTTATTCTTTAGGTTGACGTACTGCTCGTCGTACATCTTCACGATCTGCTCCTTTGTTGGGTACTTACCTGCCGCAAGTACGAGCACAGGCTGTTGGATATCCTTAACGGTTTCGCGAAGATCGGTGCGCATCAGCTCGGTATAGCCGTAAACGTAGGTCTTGCGGTCGGCCTTCATCATCCATTCTGCAATCTGACGCTGGCGGAGCGTGTCGGCGCACATGTTGGCAACCATCTGCTTTTGCATGGCACCAAAGGCGGCATTATCCATGGCCAGCATCCGCTTATTGTATGGATTATCGAAGGTAACGTACTCTGGCTTAAAGTTCGGAATCATCACCATTCCGATGCAGGGGAGCATGTCTACCACCACCAATCTTGTAACCCTGCTTTGAGGCGCTTTGCAGAGCATCAGACCAAAGGTGCCGCCAATGCTATGTCCAACCACGGTTACATCCTTTAGCCCCTTTTCGCTGATGTAGCTCTCAATCGACTTCTCAACAGTAGGCAACCAAAGCGTGTCTACTGGAGCAACACCATCGAATCCGGCGTAGGTTACCATGTGGCACTCGTGGTTCTTCTTCAGCTCGGCTACCGTTTCGTTCCACACGCTGCCGGGGCATCCAAATCCGGGAAGCAGAATAACGGGAGAGCCCTTGCCGGTAACTTCAACGCGAATAGCGTTCTTTTGAGAGAATCCTGTAAATGCCATTAGGATGGCGATTGCTGCAAATGCTAGTCTTTTCATGGTTCTTGTTTTTTAAGTTTGCCTTTTGATGCAGCCGGCGGAGTATTGTTACAGGGCAGGATAATTTTTTTCAAAAAAAGATGATCGGGCAGATCGTCGCCTCGGTAAGTAGTACAAGTTCTTGTTTGGCAGTGGCACAACCCATAGCCGACAAAATAAGGGTATGTAATACCATATTTTAGAAAGGAAAGGATAGATATCAAGCACCAGCGCATGATTGAACCTGATTAAACCCTCCATGGGCAATGTGATCAGCTTAATAATAGATTTGCTCTTAATTTGGATGTTAGGTAAATGTCGGGATGCTACCGTTAACTGAAAATCGGTGGCTCTACCGTAGACAACGTGGCGAAGCCACTCCACCACGGTGAATATCTTGTTTGAGCGAGCGGAACTTCTATACGCACATTTAAAGCGATTTGGATGACAGCAGCACTTATTCTACAAAGGGGAATAACGCTGTAGCGCGACCGAGCGAGTTAATATTCACCAAGGGTTTTTTGCTTACTTTTTTGCCCAAACAAAAAAGTAAGAAGAGGTAAGATTTTCTGTAATTAAGGAAGTTAGATGCAACTAAGTGGCATTGCCTACATGGGTGGTGGAAGGGCAGGTGAAAATCTCCCGCTGAGTGTAGCGTCCTCGCTACACTCGGGTAGACAAGGCCTCCGGCCTGTTTTTAAAGCGGCCGAAGGCCGCAAGCAGCAAAAGCGTAGGCAGAGCCTACGCTTAGCAAGGGCAGGAACCTTCACCTAACAGAGCAATAGGGAATGACAGCCGCTTCCTTGTTCCTCTTTCGTGATACGTGATTCCCTTTTACTATATTCGAAAGATTTTTGATCGTACATCTACCTTACAAGAAAATTAAAACATTAGCCATGAAGCATCTTATCCTAGCCACCCTACTTGCCCTGTCGGCACTCCCACTAAAAGCCCAAAAGTACGCGGTGGGCACCGAGTTTGGCTTTTACGCAGCAGGCAAGGGCAGCGGCGAACCCTACTACGAGGGCATATTTGGGTTTCCCATAGGCGTCACCGCAGCCTACTACCCAACCTCTCGTTTAGCCGTAAATAGCGGATTTTCCGTTGCGAACTTCAGTAATTGGAATGGCAGCCGATTCTACAGAATCCCACTTATTTTATCCTACGCGCTGAACCAACGGGGAGCCCTTAGCGGATTGCGAGAAGGAGGCCCTAACGGTCAGCTAGGCCAAGCAATGGTGGGCATATACCACCCCTTCGAGCTGGAGGGAGGCGTCTCCCTAGGCTTTTACGATGGGCGGTATCAGGATAGCTACCAGGAAAACATAGCCATTGGTACCGGCTCCGATGGCGAAAAAACCTTCCAAGAGCTCGACTACAACGTTACCCGTAAAAACCGCCAGTACGTTCCGGCCATCACCCTAGGCGCTAAACAGTCCTTAATCGTGAGCCACGTCCAGCTATACCTGAGGCTGCAGTACTCCATTCTTTTCAACGGCGATGTTACCATCACAGCGGTGGATACCAAAACAGGAAAATCGGTTACCGATGATGCGCATCAAGCCTATAGCATCACGGCAGGGCTGGCCTACTCGTTCTAAACAAATTTGCGTTCAGCATGGCGATTATCATTCCTTACTGGGCTACATAATGTGGTGAACTGAATTTCTAAGGAATGGTGTATTTAGGCTTATTCTAGACTCGAAAAAATCGATAAATATTCTTCTTCTATTCTTTTATCAATTTATTCCTTAGTAGTTAAGCCACAGCTTAAACGCTGTAATTTTCTCCTTGCTAACCAGAATCTTATTTTTAAATGGCGGTTGAACGGCAACCGAAACCCTATTCTGAAAGTAGGGCTCAATCTTCTGTATCGCATCAATGCTCACCATTGTTTGTCGGTTTGCCCTAAAGAAGCGATCAGGATCGAGCTGCTCGCTCAGCTTATCGAGCGACAAGTCGATGATATACTCCTTTCCGCTAGTTGTAACAGCAAAAGTCTCCTTATTTTCCGAGTAGAAGTAGGCAATATCGTTTACTTGAAGAGTGAAAAGGCGATCGACACCCGAAATCAGGAACCTTGTACGGTAGCGCTTCTCGGTATTCGAAAGCGACTGCAGTACCTCCAACATCTGGCTATTCTCGTTAAAATCCTTGATGTAGCGTGAGGTCAGGTTCTCGAACTTAACAATGGCATCCTGTAGTCGCTCTTTATGTATGGGTTTTAGCAGGTAGTCGATGCTATTTAGCGAAAAGGCGCGTACGGCATATTCGTCGTAGGCGGTGGTAAAAACGATCATGCTCTCCGGTTTAGCTTGCTCGATAAACATAAACGAGTTGCCATCCGATAGCTGAATATCCAGAAAGATGATATCTGGATGAGGATTGCTATTAAACCACTCCACCGACTCTTCGATATTTCCGGGAAGTACAACCACCTCCCAGCTGGGCCTAATCGCTTCTACCATGCTCTTCAGCAGTCGAGCTGCCGGAATCTCATCTTCTATAATCACTGCTTTGGTAGTACTAATCATACAGCAATGGCGTTTTAACGGTAAAATGGGTATCGCTCTTTTCTACAACAATAGTCCTATTGCATATCAGCTGGTATCGGCTCGAAAGATTTTGAAGTCCCTTCCCCGATTTCGGCTCATCCTTTTTGGGGTGCAGCTCGTTGCTCACCATTAGCATATCATCCTCAACGGAGTACGACAGCTCTATCCTAACGGGCTTGCTAATGCTAATAAAGTTATGCTTTATCACATTCTCCGCAAGCAGCTGAAGCGTTAGCGGTGGCACCTTTCTATCGTATAGTTTTTTATCAATTTTATTATCTAATATGATGCAGTTTCCTAGCCTTATCTGATGCAGAACGATGTATGAGTTCAGGAAATCGAGTTCGTCGCCCAGCAGCGCCAACCGCTGATCCTGGCATTGAAGAATGTAGCGGTAGACGTCCGAAAGATTGCGGGTAAACTCAATTGCACTCTGAGGATTGTACTCGATCTCCGATATAAGCACGTTTAAGCTGTTGAATAGGAAATGAGGGTTCAGCTGATTTTGTAGGGCAACGTACTGGGCCTTTGTGGTTGATTCTTGCAGTATGGCCGTTTCGCGGTACAGCTTAAGCGTTTGCCGAAACGATTGGTTTACCAGCACCAAACTCACAATAACCAGCTCCACCAGCCATATAACAATAAGCAACACCCAACCCTCGCTCTTTACTCTAAAAGGAGTAGGAACTTCGATCATCATCTTTACAAAAACCAGCAGCGCATAGTTAAGCAGAAAAAGAAGTGCTGCGATCCCCACATAGTGAAGAGTAAGCATGTTCTTTCTTTTAAAGAAGAATTGCAACTTCCTATTTAGCCAGCTGTTTACCTGAAGCAGAAAAAAGCCCAGCATGTTAAAGAAAAAGATACACCCCATTAGCATCCAAATTGGCGATAAATCAACAGGACGCCCCTTGGCCATAATCACATCCCGAATAAGCAGCAGATAAGAGAAGCCTCCCAACCCCGAAAAGAGAAGAAGGTAGGCAAGTAGGCTGTATATCTTTTTAATCGACTTCATTTATTCCGAGTTTAATACAAAAATAGGGAAATAGATTTTAGAAGGGGATAACATTTCTACAGTCCCATCTAACTTCTTCTAACTACTCATTTTAATATTTCCCCAATGCTCTAAGAAACTCGGAATAGTATATCTGCGCGTTGGCACGCGAACGAATATGGTTAATCTGCGCCATTTGATGGTACAGCTGAGCATCCAGCGTCTCCAGAATAGAAAGGTTTCCCTCCTTATAGCGATCTAGGGCCATTTGCTCGTTATCCTTCGCCTTCTCAAGCGAATTCTCGGTTAGCACCACCTGCTCTACCGCTTGGCTGTAGCTATAGTAGGCGCTCTGCGCCTCCAAACGAACATTATCCGTCACCTTGTTGAGGTTCTCCTTTGCCATATCTACCCTAATGCTCGAAGCCCTTCGGCTGCTCTTGCGCTTTCCCCACTCAAAAACAGGGATGCTGAGCTTTGCATACACCGCATAGTTAGGATCCATATCCGGCTTAAAGTTGTACCCCGGCGAAGAGTAGCTCCCCTCTGCACCAAGGTAAAATTGGGGCTTATAGTACGAATCCTTCACTTTACCTGCAGACTCCTGAATGGCAATCTTACCCTGCGCCATACGTACCTCGGCACGATTGTTTAAAGCAGCCTCAACTTCGGTAGCAAAGTCCCCTGCTAAACGGAGTACAGGTATCGAAGTATCAATTGCGGTGGCAGCTTTTAGGTTGACGCCTATTTGCGAGTTGAGCGCCATACGGCTTACCTCGAAGCTGTCCTGCGCCTTCTTTCTCTGAAAGCGTGCATCGTTAAGCTTAACCTCTGCCATTAGCAAATCGTTCTTGTTTACCAATCCTGCATCAACACGCTCGCGCACCACCCTTACCAGATTCTCCATCGACTTTTCCAGCTGCTGTGTAACTGCCACCATCTCCTGCGCAGCAACAGCATTCCAGTAGCGGTAGTCGGTTCCGAAGGTAACGGTCGAACGAGTTAGCGCCGCCTGATCCTCCGATAGTGCACTTTCCTTTTGGGCAATCTTTACCTGCTCGAGGTTTCTTCCTCCGGTATATACTGGTTGAACCATCGATACCGATGTGCCGTAGTTTTCATGCTTTCCTTCAAATGAAAACGCACCAAGCGACGGTAGCGTAATAGACAGCTCCATTGGGTTGCCTACATAGCTAGCCGTAGCATTGGCTGCCACCTTTGGGAGCATATCTGCCTTAGCCGAACTTTCCATCTCCTTGTAGTAGGCAACACCTTTATCGGCAGCCTTAACATCCTGATTGTACGATAAGGCCATCGTGCGATACTTTTTAAGCAGCTCGCTCTCCTGCGCATGCAAGGCGGTAGACGACAGCAAAAGAGCTGCCGCTACGGTTATTATTTTGTTCATGGTATTCTATTTTAGCTTGTAGAAAATGGCAATAAGCGCCGGGGTAACAAATAGGGTTAGCAGCGTGGCAAAGGTTAATCCAAAAACAATGGTTGTTGCCATCCCATTAAATACCACGTCAAAGAGTAGCGGAACCATACCTAAGATGGTAGTTCCTGCAGCCATTATTACAGGTCTTGCCCTCGATACGGTAGATTCTATCACGGCCTTACGCAGCGACTCCCCCTCGCGGTGCTGTATGTTTACCTCATCGATAAGCACAATTACGTTCTTAATAATCATACCTAGAAGGCCCAACCAACCGGCAATACAAAAGAAGCCAAAGTCGAATCCCGTAAGCAGCATCCCAAACACTATACCTATGATGGATAGAGGAAGAATGAGCAGAATAATTAGCGGCTGCTTAATATTTCTGAAGAGGGCAACTAGAATTATTACCAGTAACAGAAACGCCAATGGGAAATACTTAGTAAGTGCTGCCATTGCTTCGTTCTGATCTTTATACTGCGAATCCCAAAAGAAGGAGTAGCCCTGAGGCAATTTAATGTTCTCTATTGCTGCGCGGATCTCGGCATGCACCTCCTTCATGGTATAATCTGGCTTTACATCGCACATAGCTGCCATCGTAAGCTCCCTATTGTAGGTCTTTACGAGTGGATACTCCCACTCCATGCGAATACTTTTTGTAGCCTGAGATAGAGGAGCCGATCCTTTTCCGTTCCATATTGCAAAATCGGCCAGCTGAGTCGATCCCATCTGCTTATCTTGATTTGTCTTTAGCAGAACAGGAACCTTCTTCTCTTCGTCGCGATAGATACCTACAGGAAGCCCATCATTCACCGATTTGGTAGCCTCAACTAGGTTGCTCTTGGATATGCCCAGTAATCCAGCCCTGATCGGATCAAACTCAGGTCGGGCAATCATTGTCATATTTCCCCATTCGTTACGGGCATTGGTTACCTTCGGATTGTTGCGCATTATGGTAAGGGCAACATTAGTAAGCGAGTCGAGCACTTTTGGATCGTTGCCACAGAAGCGAGCCTCGATAAGCGCCTCGGGAATAAAGTTGAGCTCGAAACGGTTTGCCCTAACAAATAGCTCGGGGAATTTATGCGGTAACGACTCATAGAGCACTTTCTGCAGCTCGCGAGCTTTTTCTGGCGTCGATGTTTTTATCAGGCAGTTGGCATAGTTAGGCTGCGGACCAAAGCTCGAGTTTGCCAAGTAGTAACGTGGCGGCGTTTGTCCCACATACGACGAAACCATCTCCACCTGATCCAACTCCTGTAGGTAGCGTACAACCTCATCCACCTCCTTATCCGTACGTTCGATGCGCGTACCTTCGGGCATCCACATATCGAGGGTAAAGTATTGCTTGTTAAGCTGCGGCATAAATACCTTCGGGATAAAACGAAATCCATACACCGATAGCGCAAGAAGAACTACCAGCGAGGTTACCACCGCATACTTTCGTCGAATTACCCTATCGAGCGTACCTCTAAACCAATCGTACAGCTTTCCCTGATTCAGCTCCGCCTTTAGGTCCTCCCTACGTGGGCGGGCAACATACTGCTCCATGTAGAAGGGCGTTTGCATCATGGCAAATATCCAGCTAAAAGAGAGCGATACGGCAATCACAATAAACAGCGACGACAGCAGCTCGCCGGAGACATGTGGCGAAAGGTAAACAGGCATAAACGTAAGGATGGCAATTGCCGTAGCAGCTAGCAGAGGCAGCGCTGTGGTTGAAACTGCACGAAGAATGGCCACACGCTTGCGCATACCGCGTTGCATATTCACCAGCGTTAGGTCGGTTACCACAATAGCGTTGTCAACCAGCATCCCCATGGCAATAATGATTGCCGCCAACGACATACGCTGTAGGGCAATCCCCGTTGCCTGCATGTAAATTAGCGTAGCGAATATCGAAAAGACGAGCCCGCTTCCTACCAGTAGCCCATTCTTTAGTCCTATAAAAAAGAGCAGAAGAGCAACAACCGTAAGAACGGATACAATGAGGTTTATGATGAAGCCATCGTTGGCAACCTCCGACTCATATCCCTGATCGTATATGCAGGAGATCGAAAGCCCATCGGGCAGCTTTGAAGAAAATGAATCCATGCACTCCTTTACGCCCTTCGACATGTTTACCACATTACCGTTTGGTGTAGTGGCAACCGCAATACCCAAGGCATCGGCTCCATTAATGCGCATAATGCTACGGGCAGGCTTAAGGTAGCTTTCGCTTACCTGTGCAACATCCTTTAATCGGTAGCTTTCACCGTTCTTCGATACAACGGTCAGGTTTTCGATCTCCTCGATGGTCGAGAAACTGCCCGTAACATCTATGCGAATTCTATTCTCTTCGGTTTCTATAGCACCGCCATCTACCACCCTATTCTGCTTATCGAAGGCAGCAGCAATATCGTTGGCGGTTATGCCTCGCTGCGTCATAGCGGCGGGCGAAACCAGCACATCGATGGTTGGAGTTTGCGCTCCAAAAATCTCCACCTTCCCTACGTCCTTTACTTTTAAGATATTGTTCTTGATGTTTTTTGCATGATCCTCCAGCTCGCGATAGCTGTAACCCTCGCCGCTAAGCCCGTAGAACACGCCCAGCACATCGCCAAAATCGTCTTTTACCAGCGATGGTCCAGCCCCCTTGGGTAGCTTGGCCTGCACGTCGCTTACCTTACGGCGCAGCTTATCCCAAAGCTGCTGCATCTTATCGGCCCTAATCTCCTTCTTTACGTAAACGGTAATTTTAGAGAGCCCCTCGCGGTTTTCGGTCTTTAGATAGTACAGGTCGTCGAGCGATTGGATAGATTCTGCCAGCACATCGGTTACCTGCTTCTGCACCTCCATTGGCGATGCCCCTGGATAGGAGGTTACCACCAGCGCCTGCTTAATGGTGAACGGAGCATCCTCGAGCTTGCCCATCTTCGTATAGGCAAAAACACCTCCAAAAAGGACCAGCACCAAAAGAAGATGTGTAAAAACTTTATTCTGAAGAAAATACTTTACAACTTTCATCTGTAATCTTGTTAATGTTTTTCAACCTCTATTCCCTAACGATGATTTTGCTATTGCCAGTGATGTATCGTCGTAGGCCATCGCCATCCTGTTAAGAAAAAGTAGTTGTACAGTCGGCTACTGTATCTTTACCTGTTTGTTCTCCGTAAGCATATTCAACCCGGTAATGGCAATAGTCTCAGAGCCATTTAACCCCGACTGCAGCTCAACCATACCACCGCCGATTAGCTTACCAACACCTACCTTTACAGGCTTCACACGGCTGTTGGCATCAACTACCCACACGTATGTACCCATAGATGGGCGGTTGCAAAGCGCGCGCTGAGGAATGGCAAGCACTCCTGTTTTTGTGGGCTTATGCGTTTCGAAGGATAGAGTGCCGGTCATCCCCCCAAGCAGCTCGTCCTTCCCCCTCGGATTGTCGAGCAATGCAGTAAGCAAAAAGGAGATATTATTGGTCATGGCACTCTTAGATACCTCTATTGAAGATGTTGTATACTCTTTGTTCGGAGCTGCCTCAAAGCGAGCCGTTACTTTGCCAATAGAGCTGGGAGCAGCAGCCACATCTTCTGGAATCGAAGCCTCAAGCTTCAGCTTGCTCATATCAATAAATGTTACAATGGGCTGCATTGGTCTTACCTCCTGGTAGCGCTGGGCGCTTACCGTTTGTATGTAGCCATCGAAAGGGGCTCTTAGGCGCGTATCTGTAACCTGATTTTCCGCCGTCTCGAAGGCTGCCTTAGCAATAGCCAAATCGGCCTTAGCCTTTTCGAAGCTGCTTTCCGAAATGTTACCCTTTCCGTAAAGGGCTGCAATACGGCCATACTCGGCCTTAGCCTGATGGTAAACGGCCTTGGCGCGCATGGCCACAACGCCATAGTCACGGCTATCTACCGCCGCAATAACCTCACCTTTTCGGTAGAACTTCCCAGGATGGGCATCAAAAACATCGAGCCTACCGCTTACCTGGAAGGAGAGTTCGGTGCTCTTGTTGGGCTTAGAGATAAACGGAAATTCGCGCTTTGCATCGTCAGCAACCTCTGCAATCTTAAACACCTTTATCGAAGTTGGCTCCTCCTGCTTGGCACCTTCCGAAGAGCCGCACGACGATAAAAGCGCCACCGTACAGGCACACCAAAAGGCTTTAATCCAAGTTCGATTTGGGCGTAGGCCAACAACAGCTGCCTGCATAATCCTTTTTGCTGATGCTGGAGCAGCGGTATAAAAAGTTCGGTTCATACTATTCTCCTATCATTTAGTTTGGCGCAAAAAAAGAGAAGAGACGAGAACCCTGCTAGAAGAAATAGTACGAAACCGACAAATCGACCTCCGAAACGGAATAGCGAGCGACGAAGTTGAAAGTACGACGATACATTAAACGGGCTTTACCTTCAGTGTAATGTCAGCACTAATCTATTGTATGTAACGGTTGTGCTATCGTTTATTTTAAAAACGCACGGTTCAATCTTTAAAACGCACGGTAAAATATTGAAAACATATAGGTAGATATTGATAAAGGGCAAGTGAGTATTGATACTGCACAAGTTGATATGTAAAACAGGGTTTTAACTATCAATTCAGCACGGGTTAGTAGAAATATCGTACAGGTTACTGTTGATATCGCACTGGTTAATGTTGATATCGCACAGCTCACTGTTGAATCAATACTGGTAAGTATTGATTCTTGATAGTTTTATATTGATTGAAAAAAGTTCACTAATGATTCTGTACAAGTATGTTTGAATTTTACACAAGTAATTTGTAGATTCAAGCAGTTCAAACAATAAACTTAACCAATCGCCATGCTAACATTTAACCTTAAGCGCATATTTGCCGCACGTGGAGTTCAAAGACCCTTTACCTATATGGTGCGTCGGGGCTTCTCCGATAACTTTTCATCCGGCATCATGAATGGGCGCAAGCACCAAATGAACCTACGCGAGGTGGAGCGCCTCTGCGAGCTGCTCAAGTGCACCCCTAACGACTTGCTGGAGTGGAAACCATCTGCCGAACAGGCTGCCGAGGAGGATCATCCTCTTAAGCCCCTCCTGCGAACCAATACGGTAGAAGGGCTAACCCAGCTGCTCAACTCTGCTTCGCTGGATAAGCTCACCAGAATCGAAGCCCTTATTAAGCGCGAACTGGCGGAGTAAGCGCTAGGTTAGAGTGTCTTTTTTATAGTACTACTACTCCTAATTTTACAGAAAACTCGTGTTTTCTGAGCTCTAAACTCTAATGTCTAGCGTCTAAAATCTAACGTCTACCTTCTAACGTCTAATATCTTTCGTATCTTTGGCCAAATTTTGGTAAAATGGACTCAACTCGACAGCTCAAGATAGGGCGGCTTCTCCAAAAGGATCTTGGAGAGCTCATTCAACGACAAGGACTACAGGCGTACGATGGCGCGATGGTTTCGGTAACCACCGTTCGCGTATCGCCCGACCTCAGCTTTGCAAAGGTGTACGTAAGCATATTTCCCTCGGCTAAGGCCAAGGAGGTAAAGGTAAAGCTCGACGAGCACACCAAGATGCTCCGCTTCGAGCTGGGGCAGCGCGTACGCCATCAGCTGCGCATCGTTCCCGAGCTGGCCTTCTACATCGACGACTCGCTCGACTACGTGGAGCGCATCGACAACCTTTTGAAGTAAGCATCCTCTATTAATTGGCTTAAGATATTCATGATAAAATACGTCATTGCGCTAGCAACACGCTTTATACCGCGCCACCAGCTACAAAAGGTTGCCCATACGTTTATGAAGGCAATTACGCCCTTCTATGCTGGCAACAATTTCGAAGACCCTATAGATGGGCGCACCTACCGTAAGCTTCTTCCTTACGGGCGATTGAAGCCCCGCCAAAATGCGCTTGCGCCATACTCCATGTCGCTGGAGCGCCATAGGCTGCTGTGGCTCTTCTTTAAGCAGAAAACCGACATCTTCAGTAAGCCGGCTAAGATGCTGCACGTCGCTCCCGAGTACTGCTTTATTCCGCTTTTTAAGAAGCAGCGCAATATTGAGTACATCACCGGCGACCTAATCTCGCCTTGGGCCGATGTGAAGATGGATATTCAGGAGATTCCATTTTCCGATAATTCGTTTGATATCATCATGTGCAACCACGTGTTGGAGCACGTTCCCGACGATAGGAAGGCCATGAGCGAGTTCTTCCGTGTGATGAAGCCTGGGGGATGGGGTATCTTCGAGGTTCCTGTAGATTACAGCAACCCTAAAACGCTCGAAGATCCTGCCATCAATACGCCCGAGCTGCGCGAAAAGCACTACTGGCAGGACGATCACGTTCGCCTCTACGGCCTCGACTACGCCGATAAGCTCCGCTCAGTTGGCTTCGATGTTACCGAGGATAACCTGCTTATGGAGCTTACTCCAGAGCAGCGCAGGCGCTATGCGCTTCCTCCACAAGAGATCATCTACCTTTGTAAAAAGCCTCAATAGAAAGTAACCTAAGAAGACGTAATGCAGCTGCCGCTCTTTTTTGCCCGACGATACCTCTTCTCCAAGAAGAAGCACTCCTCCATCAACATCATGTCGATGATTAGCCTCGTGGGAGTCGCCGTAGGTGCAATGGCGCTGGTTGTAATTCTTTCGGTTTATAACGGGTTCGACAGCTACGTTCGCTCACTATACAGCACCTTCGATCCCGAGCTAAAGATCACCCCTGCTGAGGGCAAGTTCTTTAAGTACGACGAAGCCCTAAAGGCTAAGCTAATGGCTGTAGACGGCGTCGAAACCGTTAGCCGTACCCTCGAGGAGAATGCCTTGGTGAAGTATGCCAGCAAGCAGCAGATTGTAACCATTAGAGGTGTCGACGATAGCTACTCTAGGGTTGTAGGCATCGATTCTATGATGGCTGCTGGAAGCTTCGTATTAAAACATGGCGATTTAAATCAGGCCTCGGTAGGTGCCATGATAGCCCAGTCGCTAGGAGTAGGGGTAAACTTCATGGACCCATTGTTCCTTTATCTACCCAACCGATCGGCAACCAGCATGGACTCTCCCGACGCATTTATGGAAGAGTATGTTTTTCCCACATCCGTTTTTCAGACAAACCTAGAGTACGATATGAAGTACGTGATTGTGCCCATTCGTTTGCTTGATGCTGCATATGGTTTCTCTAATGAGGCTTCTGCTTTGGAAATCAAAATAAGAAAGGGTGCCGACCTCTCGAGCGTATATGGTAGGGTGAAAGATGCGTTAGGAAACAAGTTTGTTGTTAAGGATCGTTTCATGCAGAACGAGGTGCTCTTTCGAATAATGAAATCGGAAAAGTGGATTATCTACATGATTTTGTCGCTGATTCTTATTATCGCCTCGTTTAATATTATTGGTTCGTTATCAATGCTTATGCTCGATAAGCAGGAGGATGTCTTTGTGCTTCGTTCGTTAGGGGCTTCTTCAAAGTTAATTGAGCGCATTTTCTTGCTTGAAGGTTGGCTGATATCCATATTTGGGGCCTCCATTGGCGTCGTGTTAGGGCTAGCTATTGCTCTTATCCAGAAGTACTATAAAATTGTTAAGCTATCAACCGACGGTGCTTTCGTTTTGGATGCTTATCCGGTAAAAATAGAGTTTGTTGATATGCTATCCGTATTCTTTACGGTTGTTCTTATAGGGTACTTTGCTGCTCGTTATCCTGTTTCTACGTTAAAGAAGCAGCTAGCTTAGGAATATTAAAGCTAAAAAACACATCAGTTAAACATATTGTTCGGTTTAGTTAACAAAAAATAGTGAAGATATTTTGTAGTAATGCTTATTAAAGTTAAATTCGTACGGGGAATAGTGACCTTTTTACTTTTCTCAAGGGTTTTGCCGGTATCATTCATGAAATAAATCTGTCAGTTGGAATGAGGAACTTCTATGTATTTGCCAGAATAGCATTGTTTTGCATTGCTTGGCTTGTGGGGTTTGAGGGTTTAGCACAGTCTCGCTATTGGGTTGGCGGATCAGGGAATTGGTCGGATACTAGACACTGGTCCTATCAGTCAGGAGGGCAAGGCGGAGCTTCAATTCCAGCAGCAACCGATGTAGTTGTCGTTGATAAGAATTCATTTAAATCGGAAGGAACTATAGTTCTTGAACATGATGTTGTGCTCTCTGGCCTAATTTGGTCTGATGATGTTGCACAGTCAGGCTTCGAGGGTAATTATGAGATTTCCATAAATGGAGTTCTGAATTTCGGCACGGCAAAAAGTTGGGATGGAACGCTTGTTCTTTCTTCCGCAAAAAATTCCTATGTGTCTTTCCCTAGTACTACGATCCGTGCAAATGTAATCTTTGAATCTCAGGCTTCTTACAATTTTATCACAGGCATTAATACTCTTGGCAGGTTAGAGGTGAAAGGGGATAAGGTTGATTTCATGAAGCACATCATCAAGGCTAAACCTCTTGTAGTTTCATCTTCGACAGTAAAGGCCACCGCAAAATCAGGATTCCTTAAGGCAACCCAGTCGGATGGTGGTGTTTATAAAGTGAATATTACTGTTGATAATCCTAAATGTCCAGGCGGTTCGGATGGTAAGGCTACGGTTACTTCGGTGGAGAATGGTACGGCTCCTTATAAGTATCAGTGGAAAGATGCAACCTATGTTGATATTCCAGGAGAAACATCTGCTTCGATTTCAGGTTTGTCTCAAGGCTTTTATATTGTTAAAATCACAGATTCAAGTACGCCGACTCCTAAGGTAGACTTGGTGAAGGTGGGCGTACAAGATCCTAATCCTTTAACATTTGATAACTTTACAGTGATTGAGCCAACCTGTAATGGTAGTTCTACAGGAATACTTAACTCAAGCTTAGTTGGGGGTACGCCTCAGTATACCTACTCTTTGGATAATGGAACGAATTTCACTACGGAAACTGTTCCAGGATTAGCAATTGCAGGATTGGCAGCAGGGACGTATAATCTAGTTATAAAGGATAAAAATTTATGCGTTTATAACTATCCCAACAATCCTATTGTAATAAACCAGCCTGACGCTATAAATATCACGACTTCAAAAACAGATGTTACTGGATGTTTTGGAAATAGCAATGGAACACTTACCATAACAGCAAGTGGGGGTACTGCTGCTAGTCCTTTGGAGTACTCTATAGATGGTGCTGCCTTTGGGATACAGTCTTCTTTTACTAACCTTTTAGCTAAAACATATACAGTTGCAGTTCGTCGTGCTAATGATCACAGCTGTGTGAGTACGGCTGATGTGATAATAAACCAACCAGCCCAACTCTCGGCTACTGTTGTGGCAAATCCCGTTTCTGGCTGTAGCGCAACTCCTGATGGGCAAATTATTATCTCTGCAGCAGCTGGAGGTTCTGGAGTATTTGAGTATTCTATTGATGGTGGTGGTAATTGGAGCACTTCTGGCTCTTTTACAGGGTTAACCGCGGCAACTTACAATGTTCAGATTCGCGATGCAAATAATCCAACCTGTATCAGAATTTTGGATGCTGCGCTTCAGGTTACTGCAAAACCCGAACTTACCGCTACGGTTTCTTCAACAAATGCAACATGTAAAGGCTCTAATAACGGATCTATCAACATTACGACCCCACAAGGAGGTTCTGGAGTCTACGAATATTCTATAACTGGCACTTGGGTCGCAAATGGGGCGTTTACTAATTTGGCTCCTGCAACTTATACCGTAAAGCTTAGGGATAAAAATAATCCTACTTGTTCAAAAACAATAGCAACCATAACTATAACTGAACCAGTAGGCTTAAGTGGAACTATAGCTAAGGTTGATGTAACAGGATGTAGTAATGCCAGCAATGGTAGCATTACTATAAATGCTGCCGCAGGTGGCTCCGGTCAGTATGAGTTTTCTATTGATGGAACAACCTGGGTTAGTACATCTTCGTTTACTAATCTTATTGCTAAAACATATGCGGTTTCTATGCGCGATAAGCAGGCTCCTGCATGTGTCAAACCATTGGGGAGTGTAACTCTTTTATCTCCAGCTCCACTTGTGTCTACATTTACAAAGGTTGATGTTACTGGATGTGCTGGTAATAATAATGGTAGCATTACCTTTACAGGAACTACTGGTGGCGGTGGTGTATACGACTTCTCCATTAATAATGGTGCTACTTGGCAGCAGAGTGGTTCGTTTCTTAGTTTAGTTGCAGGAAGTTACACACTGGTTGTTCGTGATAGGCTGGCTCCAACATGTACTGCTGCCGTAGGTTCAGCTAACATAATAGAACCCGTAACATTAGCGGCAACGGTAACGACTGGGAACATTGCTTGTGCTGGAACTTCTACAGGAACAATTACTGTCTCTGCTGCAACTGGAGGTTCTGGTACTTTCGAGTACTCGAAGGACAATGGGGCAACATGGCAGGCTAGTGGATCATTTACGAATCTTCCTGCAGCTACATATCAGGTTGTAATACGCGATGCTGGGAATAAGACATGTGCAAAAGTACTTGGAAGCTACACCATTTCTCAGGCCGCTGCAATAACTGCTACCGTAAGTGTTGTGAACGTTACAGGATGTTTTGGATCTCTTAATGGATCTCTTAATATTACTAATCCTCAGGGGGGAAGTGGTGGATATGAGTACTCTAAAGATAATACTACTTGGGTAACATCGGGCTCATTTACCAATCTTGCAGCAGGAAGCTACACCTTATATATAAGAGATGTGGCTAATAAAACTTGTTCAGTAAAGTTGGGGGATTATACGGTTACTCAACCGGCTAATATCAGTATAAACTCAGTTGTTCCAGTCGATCCTAAATGCTTTGGAGATAGTAATGGTTCTATTACTGTTAATGCGACAGGAGGTACGGCTCCGTTAACCTACTCTATAGGAGGGCTATTCCAATCCCAAAACTTATTTAGTAATCTTGCTGCAGGATCGTTTACGGTAACGGTAAAAGATAACGCAGGGTGTACAAAGCAGTCGGATGTAACGCTTAATGCTCCGCAAAAGATCGTTCCAACTGCTACGAAAACGGATGTAACTTGTGCAGGTCCTAATACTGGACAGATTGCAATAACCGGTGTAACGGGCGGAATTGCACCGTACCAATATTCCATTCAAGGAGGTGCTACAGGAACATATTTTTCTACTACTACTTTTTCTAACCTTGCAGCAGGAACTTATAATGTAAGGGTAAAAGATGCTAACGGTTGTGAGTCGGATATTATTTCGTTAGTAGTGAAAGGAGCTGTTACTCTCGATGCTGTCGCTGTGCCTGTTGATGTTCGTCCTTGTAATGGGGATAAGAGTGGTGCTATAAATTTAACCATTAATTCGGGAACTGCACCCTATCAGTATAATATTGGAGCTGGCAATAAACCTCTAGTGGGAACTTCAATAATAGGATTAGGAGCAGGGAACTATAATTTAACCATAACAGATGGAGCGGGATGTGTAAAGAATTTAGGTGTGGTTGTTATTAGTGAACCTTCACCTATTCAAATTACAGGTATAACACCAGCCAATGTAACCGGTTGTGCTACCACTCCGAACGGGAGCATATTTATTGCAGCAGGTGCAGGTGCCGATCAGCTTTCTTATTCCGTGGACAATGGCGTTACCTATGTTACCACTAACAATATTACCGGTTTAGGCGCTGGTACATATCATGTTAAGGTTAAAAATAATTACGGCTGTGTTGTCGATGGTGGAAGTGTGACAATAACTGCACCAAATCCTCTTACAATTGATCTTAATGCAACTACTGCTACCAATGTTAAGTGTAATGGAGATGCTACGGGTGCTATAGTTGTTGTTGCTACAGGTGGTACTGCACCGTTAACCTATTCAATAGGCGGAGCATACCAGGCGGACAATAAGTTCAATAGTTTACAAGCAAACACCTATACCGTAAGCGTAAAGGATAATTCTGGCTGTCTACAAACAGCTCCGGTTACGGTTACTCAGCCTAATCTAATCAAGCCTAACTTACAGGTCTTTAATGTTAGCTGTAATGGGCTAGCAGATGGGCGTATTTTGGTGGCCCCAACAGGTGGTGTACCTAACTATACGGTAACGCTGAATCCTACTGCTACTTTTGTAAGTGGGGCATTTAATGGTTTGACAGCCAATACTTACACCGTTACTGTAAAAGATGCAAATAACTGTCTGGTTACAGAGCAAGCATCTATTACTCAACCAGCCCCAATTAGTATAACATCAAATAAGTTTACTAATCCAACTTGTACTGCTGCAGGAACAATAACTGTGACTGCAACAGGAGGAACTAATCCTCTAAAATTTAGTTTGATGCAGGGCGGTGCTGCAATTGCAACTAATGCAACCGGTGCATTTACAAATGTTAGTGCAGGGTCTTATACTGTTGAGGTTACCGATGCAAATAACTGTACTAAAGCGGTAACTCCAGCGATGGCGCTAACTTCTCCGTCAACAATTAAGTTTAGCAATATTGCTGCATCTGCGATTACTTGTAATGGAGGAACTTCAAATATATCTCTAACAGTTTCCGGAATTGTAGGAACGCCAACAGTAACCTTCACAAAGGGTGGTGTTGCCGTAATTCCAGCACCAACGGTAACCAAGGTTGGTGCCGACTATACCGTTGCTGCAAATAATTTGACTGGAGGGGCATATATTATTACTGTTACAGATAGCAATGATCCTACCTGTTCACAAAGTCAATCGATTGATATTGTTGAGCCAACCGCATTAGTGCTGGGTGCTCCTACTGTTGTTCCTCCAACATCAGGTAATAATGGGAGTATCTCTATAATTGCTAGTGGTGGAACTCAACCATATACCTATACGCTGAACCCAGGAGGCGTAAATAACACAACAGGAATATTTAGCGGCTTAGCAGCAGGAGCGTATACTATTGCAGTTGCCGATAAGAATGGCTGTGCTGCAGCTCCTGTCAACGTTGTGCTTTCTAATCTTAGCGCTACGTTGGCTGTTAAAAATGTAAGTTGCTATGGCGCTAAGAATGGGGAGATAACGGTGGATATCCTTGGTGGTGTTGCCCCTTATTCTGTGAAGGTAACAGGGCCAAATAGTTATAATCAGACATTCGTAGTTGCAACCTTGCAACAGGTTGTAACAGGTTTAGATAAAGGTGCTTATTCTGTTGTTGTAACGGATAATAATGGGACCTCCGTTACGAAGACTGCAACTTTAACCGAACCCGCAGCGCTTACAATGGCTCTTCAAAATGGAACTGTAAGCCTATGTGCTGGTGCAACCACTGGTAAAATTGATGTTGCTATTAATGGAGGTACTGCTCCATATACAATTACGTGGGTTGGCGACAATGCAGGTACTCCTGTACTAGGAGGAACTCTTGTAGGTCAATCTATAACTGATTTGGTAGCGGCTCATTATGTAGTTACGGTTACAGATGCTAATGGGTGTGCCCAAACTGCCGAACATACAATTGCAGGAAATCCTGTTTTAAACTTGACTGTAACATCTACCAACCCTCAATGCGGGAATCCTACATCGGGAACTATTACGCTTACTGCAGCTGGAGGTAATGGTGTATATAGTTATACTAGTGATGGCGTTACATTTAATAATACTACAGGAGCTTATACAGGACTTACTGCTGGAACATATAAGGTTGCTGTAAAGGATGGTCTAGGTTGTCAATCTTCTACACAAGATGTTACGCTCACTGCTCCAACAGCCATAAATATAGTGTCGGTTGATAAAACGGATACCAAGTGCTCCATTGGAGGTACTGTAACCGTAGTAGCTGCTGGAGGTAGTGGTGTGCTAACCTATAAGTTGCTTCGTGCAGGCAGCAAAGTTCTAGTTACTTCAAATACAACCGGACAGTTTGTTGATGTTGCTCTTGGAAATTATATAGTTGAAGTTACCGATGGTGGAACATGCCCTGCTACTTGGCCAAATACCATTTCAATTGTAAGCGGTGGAGGAACAACCAATATAAAGGTTATAACCTACACGGTAAATAATATTAAGTGCTTTGGCGATAAGGGAAGCGCATCAATTTCTGTTACGGGTGTTCAAGGAACGCTTTCGTGCGTCTTTGTTGATAGAAAAACGGGCATTACCCTTACCGAGGGTGTTGATTACTTATTTAAGGCTACAGCAGGAGCTAATCCTGGGGATTATCTCATTGAAGTAAGTGGCTTTAATGCGGGAAGCTACAATATGTTTATCAGCGATGATAACGCCTGTCCTCAGAAGTTCCCATTTGGAATTTCTGCCCCAACCAAGCTCGTGTTTGATTCGTTGACTAAGGTGGATCCAGCATCTAAGACTTCTGCTAATGGCTCTATTACCGCTGTGGTCTCAGGTGGGATGGCGCTTTATACCTATTCGCTCGAAGGAACCGCCATTAAGAACACTACGGGAATCTTTACTGGTCTTAACCCAGGTAAGTATAGAGTAGTGGTAGAGGATAAGAATCACTGTTTAGCAACAAGCGATGAAATTGAATTAGTTGCTTTGTCCAACCTAAATATCGATGATATTATTATCACCAGTCCTAAGTGTCATGCCGAAACAAATGGTTCGATAGATATTTACGCTTCGGGAGGAACTGGTGCAATGAAGTATTCTATTGATGGTGGAGCAACCTTCCAGAATGAGCAACTCTTTAGCAATTTGAAGGCGGGTGTTTATGAAGTGGTTGTAGAAGATGCTGCTGGTGTACGAGTTACTCAGCAGGTGACTCTTGCCGATCCTGATCCTATTGTTGTAAAGGTTGTGAGGATTAAGACACCATCTGCCGATGGGGCAACAGATGGAAGTATTGTTGTTATTGCAACAGGGGGAACAGGCTTATATTCCTACTCCTTAGTAAACGAAAATACAGGTCAGGAACTTTCTAATGCAACAACAGGAAGCGTGGAGGTGAATTTCAACAAGCTTCCTAGTGGAACCTATCGTATTATAGCTACTGATGAAAATGGCTGTATTGGAGAGGTGGGGCCAATTGCACTAGAGGAACTCTCGCTAGATGTCACAGTAACAGATGTAGCTTGTAATAATGCAGCTCTTGGTAAACTCGATATCTCTGTTGTAGGCGGTGTTGGGCCATTTAAGCTGACCTGGCAGCCTAAGGGTGGAGAACTTAAAGGTCCTTTCGATCTTGCCGAAAGAACTTATGCTATTCCAGACCTAGCTGCGGGTGATTATGTGCTATCGATTTCTGATGCTACTAATTCGGTTTACACAACAACGATAACCGTAAAGAGCCCTGTAACAGCGGCGGTAAGGGTAACAAAGGTTCCTTTAAATAAGGAAGATGCAACAGGCGAAATTTCGGTAACTCCATCTGGAGGTTCTGGAACCTATAAGGTTACTCTTACGAGTGTTGAAACCGGAACAGAGTATGCTGGAGTAGGAGCATCACCAGTGCTATTTAGTAAGCTATTGTTGGGTTCTTATAAGGTTGTAGTTACCGACGTCCTAAATGGCTGTACTTACGAAGAAACAGTTGTTATAGGTACATTAGGTGTCGAAGCAAAAGGCATTAGCGGTAACTGTAACAATCCAAAAGGCTCAATCGAAGTTACCGTGACAGGAGGTGTTAAACCGTACACGGTAACCTATACCCGTAAAGGGGATGTCGCTCAGCTAGGGATGGACCTAGATGCTGATTTGGATGGTAAGGTTGTCTTTGCCGATGTGGATCCTGGCGATTATACTGTAAAGGTGGTAGATGCCAGCAATGTAGAACGTACGATTGATGTAACCGTTTCTGCATACACAGCACCAACAATATCACTAGTCGCAAAGTGCTTCATGAACAACGATTACTACATTGAAATTGCGGTGCCTGAAGGGCTTAAGGATTATACAGTGAAGTGTACAGATGCTGATGGAGTAGAGTATAACTCTTACGATCCTGTTACGCATCGTATTACCAAACTGCAACCCAATAAGACATACTCGATTAGAGTGATTGATGCTGTTGGTTGTGCTTCGGATGTGCTAACCGTTGAGATTGCTACTTTGCCCGAAATGAAGGTTGAAGATCCTTCTATTGCCAATGTGCTTTGTCATGGAGGTGCTACCGGGAAAGTAGAACTTAAGGCTACAGGCGGAACGGAACCTTTAAAGTACAGCCTGACGCTTGCCGACAATCTTGCTGCCGAAACCTTCCAGGATTCTCCAGTATTTGATGGGCTGCTTGCCGGAAAGTATGTGGCTCGAACCGTAGATGCTGCTGGATGCTACTTTAAAGCCGAGGTGGAGATTTCTCAGCCTACAGAATTGGTGTTTGCGTTGGATGCAGGAAATAGCAGTACAAGCCTTTGGTGTGCTGCTAATGCAGAAGGTAAGCTTGCCTTTAATGTGGCCGACGCATCGCCGGGCTACACCATATCGCTTTACGATGCCGGAAATAACTTGGTTGGTGAACCAAAGAATTTGGATGCTGCAGGTAATGGCGCTTTCGAGGCTTTAAGGGTAGGAAACTACAAGTTGGTAGCTATTGATAAAAATGGCTGTGAAAAGGCGGTAGAACAAGCAATAGATGGGAAACACATCGTGGTTGATTATTCTACATCACCTTCGGAGTGCCGTAGATTTGTAAATCCAGATGATGCAAAAACTTCGGGTGGCGTATTCACGCTAAAGTCTATTAGTGGAGAATTTGATGCTGCTTCTACCTACTACTTTAAAAAGGGTGCTAACCTGCTTTCTGAACCGGTAGAGCCAACAGCAATGCCAGGTCAAGACGGCTACTATACCTTTGAGGCAGGGAAACCTCGGACTATTTCTCAGCTTCAGGGTGTTGGCTATTCGATTTTTGTTAAGGTTGTTGATCCTCTAAAGGGGACTTGTGAAGAGGAGGTTCCATTTAAGGTTGGGGTTAAGCCGCAGAACGATTTTACAGCCATTGCCGATCCCGATAAGACTGTTTGTATTAATACTACTCTCGATTTTAATGCTCAAATAAAGGGCAATACCGACGAGAGCAAGTACGAGTTCGAAAATGGCGTAATCAAGCAGGATAACAACTTCAATCCCGTTCCTAAAAGGTATTTTGGCGAATGGACGAATGTTGAAAATTCTAAGCTGGACGTTGAGTATACGGATGGCGTACTGACTGGATTTACGAAAGCAGAGAAACTTTCGCCGGATAAGGTGATGACAAAAGCCCCTTATAAGCTTCTTCATCCTTACATCTTTAGGGTAATCTCGCACGATAATCGCTGCTACGATGTCGATACTGCTAAGGTTTCGGTTCATCCATACTCGAGTCCATACTTCTCTGGACCACTTGTTAAGGAGGTCGAAGGTGTTGGCTACTTTATGCGAATGCCGTATGGCGCTACGCAAAGCTTGCAGCTTAAGTATGGTGCATCTGGATTCTCACCAGCACTTGTGTGGAATCCTGCAGAGTCTGAGTGGTTGGACGTTGACGCTGATGATAATACAAAAATTACCATTAACGATAAGTTTGGAGAAGAGGCGAGCCTGATTGCGACAGTAAGCTATAAGGTTAACGAAACCGAAACCTGCGAAGAGTATGCAGGTTTAAAGATAGTGCCAATGAGTACTATCTATCCTCCTAATGCCTTTACTCCTAATGGCGATGGATATAACGATACCTGGAGGGTGATATACGACGAAGAGATGGTTGAGTATCCTAACCTTGAGGTTGAAATATACAACCGCTGGGGATCGCTGGTTTACCATTCTAAACCATATAAGAACGATTGGAACGGCAAGCATAATGGAAAGGACCTACCCGTGGGAACCTACTACTACGTAATCAAGCTGCATAAGGGTAAGCTGCCTAATATCAGCGGATCCGTATCAATCATACGCTAATTAGAGTCAATATGACGATGAAACGATTTGCCTACATATTGTGCACAACAGTAGTGATGTTGTTGGGGGTTGATGGCGCTAGAGCGCAGCAAGATCCTCAGCTCTCGCAGTACATGTGGAATCCTTACATTCTGAATCCTGCTGTTGCTGGAACGTTGGGTAACTATCAGGTTCGATTTAACAGCCGCTTTCAGTGGGCTGGCATTAACGATGCTCCTCAGACGTACCAGATATGTGCATACGGACCTGATGTGCGTCGGCGTATGGGGTGGGGTGCACAGCTCTACAGCGATATTTTAGGACCGATAAGCTCAACGGGCTTCTTGGCTTCGTATGGCTATAACATTCAGCTGAGCGAGATGTTTTCGTTATCCGGAGGCCTTTCCATCGGTGGGCTGCAGTATAAGGTTGATGGAACTAAGCTCGATGCTGGCGATCTGCAAAACCACCCCGAACTTTTTGACTTGTGGCAAAACGATCCGTCGTTGCTAAAATCTACCATTAGCGCATTTGCCCCTGATGCAAACCTAGGGCTTTACCTGTATGCTTCTAATATGCACTTCGGAATTTCGGCACAGCACCTTTTTGGAAGTAAGCTCAACTTTAACAACGAAACAATTGGCGTTAACCGTCTCCGCCAGCACCTATACCTGTCGGGTGGCTATATTTTGCCAATTAACCGGGAGTTTGCAATAGAGCCTACCGTGTTGGCGAAGTTTATGAGTGGAGCCCCGTTGGTTCCTGAGCTCAACTGTAAGGCCAAGTATCGTTTAGAGTATCGCCGTGTTGAAAGCGAGCTGTGGGGAGGAATTTCGTTTAGGTATGGCGATGCTGCTGCGCTGATGTTCGGCATCGTGTACGAGAAGAAGTACCTCTTTGGTTACTCTTTCGACTGGTCGTATACGCAGCTGGGTCGCTACTCGAATGGAACCCACGAGGTGATGATTGGAGTTCTCTTTGATAAAATTAAGTAGATTGATATCTAAACTTAAAAAAGGCGGGCTGTTTTTTGCCCGCCTTTTTTATCTCTATTAGTTTTAGCGCATGCTTTCTACCTCCTCTATGGTAGTAGGAACATGCTTGCCGAGGCGACGAGCACCATCGGGGGTAATCAGGTAGTCCTCCTCGTTGCGTAGTCCTCCGAAGTTTCGGTACTCCTCCACCTTATTGTAGTTGATAAATTCGGCAAAGCGCTTTTCGGCCTTCCACATATCGATTAGTTCGGGGATGAAGTAGATTCCGGGTTCGATGGTAAGTACAAAGCCTGGCTCGAGCTTGCGGGCAAGCCTTAGCGATTTTATGCCGAAAAGCGTACTTTTTTGGGCGCCATCATATCCTACCCATACTTCGCCTAGGTTTTCCATGTCGTGCACGTCTAAGCCCATCATATGGCCTAAACCGCACTGGAAAAACAGCGCATGGGCTCCCGCATTTACCGCTTCGTGGATATCGCCCTTCATTAGGCCAAGATCTTTCATGCCATTAGCGATGGTTCGTGCTGCAAGAAGGTGTACTTCCTTAAAAGGAATGCCGGGTTTAAGCGCTGCAACCGCATTCTTATGCGCCGCAAGGGCAATTCGGTAGATTTCCTTTTGACGTTCGGTAAAGCGCTTGCCTACCGGGATGGTCGATGAAAGATCGCCTGCATAGTGCATCCTGTTTTCGGCGCCGGCATCAAGCAGAAGCATATCGCCCTCCTTTAGAACATTCCCGTGGTAGTGGTTGTGAAGCGTTTGGCCGTTGATGGTGGCAATAACAGGGAAGGAGAGGTTTCCTTCGTTGGCCAGCGCTATTTCGGTAACGGCCGCTGCAATTTCGACCTCCTTCATTCCTGGACGGGCCATTCGCATGGCGTGGATATGCATATCCGCGGATATGTTAACGGCCTCTTCAATTTGTACGATTTCCTCTTCGGTTTTGTAGCTACGCTGGTTGACTACCGCCTTGATGAAATCGACGGAGGCTGCTCCTGCTTGCTGGCTGGGCGCTATCCCGAGCAGATCCATTAGCTTTAGCTGATGCTCGGCCCTGTAGGGCGGTAAGTAGTGAACTTTTCGTCCTTTGCGGATGGCTTCACCAAGAATTTCGCGAAGACGGACGGTGGTTTCTGTACGATTAACGCCAACCTGCAAGCTTTTTTCTCGAATTGTAGGCTGTGTCCCCATCCAAACGATATGATCGATGGTAAGCTCATCGCCAAAGATAATCTCCTGGTTGTTGTCGATGTCGATAATGGCCGATAGTCCAGCGTAATCGGAGCCAAAGAAGTAGAGGAATGTCGAATCCTGACGGAAATGGTAGGTGTTGTCGGCATAGTTCATGCCGCAGTCGTCGTTGCCTAGGAATAGTAGTATGCCCGATGCAACATCCTGTTGCAGGCGCTTACGCCTGTCGATGTAAGTTTTTGCTGAAAACATGAAAGGTTTAGGTTTACAGGTTTATAGAAACGTAGTAATGCACGAAGCTAAGTACGAAATATGCGCACGCGAGGGGAGAACTAGCAAATCCAGCACTCAAATAGCCCTTTGTATGAGGCGTTGTAGCGGAGTAAAAAACGATTGTATAGAATCATTTCGGTGCACTTAGGTTTCAAATATATAATTATTACTAGCATGATGTACATATTCAACTTGTATTTTATTAGTCTAACATCAGCTCGATAGCAGTAAGCCTTATAAATGGCTGTGATAAGCCAATCGCAAGTTTATCCTCTACGAGGAGAATAGGTGGTTTACGGTTGCTTTACTACACACCTTAATGTCCTACGGACAAATGTAGAACAGCAAGAATACCGCATAGCGGTTATAGCCTTGTCGCATATCATTCCTGCCCTGCTTTTTTCTTCGTAGGCGATATTCAATGATATTATCGCCTTAAGTCGAACAGACGTTAATCTGAGGTTGCCTGTAGATTAACCATAGATTGTTGTTTGAAATAGTAAGCCTTTCTTTTAACAAACCATTAACGCAATAATATCCTACACAGGGCGTTATGATAGAAATTATATGCCTATGCTTCGAAAAAATATTGGTGCTACAGCTCTGCTTACCCTAGGTTCTTTTTCGCTATTTGCCCAAGAACGAATTGTTGATACGCTTAAAAATAGGACTCGTATCCTTAATCTAGATAAGATGGTAAAGTCATCGAGTCCGATTAGCCTTCCCAAACGTTTGGATGTCGAAGTTGCAGGAGTTTCTTATGGGGTTATCCGCAAGCGTCCTCGCTACGGTACCTACTACTTCGACTATAAGTTTGACATTCCTGTAGACTATACCAAGGCTAAAAGGGATAGCGCCATAATGAAAGGTTTTATTGTCCCAGACACCCTCCAGCATCTAGTGCATATTCCCGATCCCGATTCGAAGTGGAAATACTACAAGAATACCCCTGCCGAGGAATTTGTCGAAAAAATCATTGCTCCCCACGTTCTTAAGTACGATCAGCTGATCTACGTGCAAATGAGAAATCCGGTAAAAATTCCAGAATATAGGAAGCCTATTTTTCAGGTATATCGATATAAAAGAACAAGACAAGAGGAGATTGAGGATAGTGTTGAATGTGCGCGAAGGATAAGGATGGAACGGAGGCGAACAAGCATACGGTAGCTGCTTACAGGTGCCGATTGCTAGCACCCGATATTAGGGAAGGGCATTAGGCAGCGCCGTATTTAAACGCTGAGCTTCTTCTTTTAGCATTTAGCCGCAGAGATTCAGCTTTCCGAAGTTCAGAACCCTAATTTGATGGCATCAATTCCCATTTCCGAAATTCGGATTTAGCTTTTAGGGGCATCGAAGCTGTTTCCCGAATCTCGGAAAGCGAATTTGGTGGCAACGATTTCAACTTCCGAATTTCGGAAATGCGATTTGTCTTCACTGATAGCTAATTCCGAAATTCGGATTTAGCTTTTTGAGGCGCAAGAGCAACTTTCCGAACTTCGGAAAACCATATCGGAGACACCCAATATGGCTTCCGCTATATGGTAAAAATCAGTTACAGAAATGCTTCGTTTTCTTTTTTATTCGGTTAATATGGTTGTTTAGCAAAGAAATGCATTTGTATTAGGGTTTTCCTAAAGCTTTTTGACTATGGGGCGTTTTTTATCACCAAAGGATAATCACTCGGCTTTCACCAGCTAAATATGGTTAAATATCAAGTTAAAAGTAAATTATTTTAAAACATAGGCTTGCGCGTTAATTAGTGTTCTATTTAAATTTATTGCAAATAATAACTAAAAGAAGTGACTATGTCGGAATTTACACATTTAGACTTACGAAAGCTAACCAACGACGAGGCTATAACCTATGTGTCCGAAATGCGTTCTACCATCCTCCTATATCCTACTTTGGAGAAGACCTTGGAGAAGGTAGTTACCCCATTTGCTGCTGCCGTTGCCTTGGCAACAAGCTCGGCCGTAAAGGTTGATCTGTCGAACCTAATACTCTCGAAAAACGAAAAGAACAAGATACGAGCCGACTGCTACCTCTACTTTAGGGGCATTGTAAGCTCGGCGGTAAGGAGCTCCGATGCGGCAGAGCGGCAGGCCGCCAACCTGCTGGTTAGCACCCTTAAGCTGCACGATTGGAGAATGCAGGCGCTGCCTGCCGACAAGTTTTCGAGCAAGCTGAATGCTACCATTACGGCATTCGAGAGCCCGAACCTAAAGGCGGCAATTGCCACTATTGGAGCTGATAAGGCTTTTGCCAAGCTGGTTGCGGCCCATCAGCAGTACGATGCTGCCGAAAAGCAGTGCACCGAGGCCAAGGCTGCCCTCAACGAGGTGTCGCCAAGCGAGGCCATGAAGCTGGTTTACGACGAGTACGGTAAGCTGAACACCGCCATAGAGGGGCTAATCCTAACCTCGGATGATCCGCAGGTTAAGGAGCTGGTGGCTCGACTTAACGTGCTCACCGAGGCCAAGAAGCAGACCATAAAGGCCAAGGCTACCCGTGCCGAAAACGCCAAGAAGGAGGCCGAGGAGAACGGTAAGGATAAGCCAACCCCAAAGGCAGCCAAGCGGAAGCCGCTGGCTCAGGAGGTGCCCTCGCAGCCCATTGCTGAGCCCGATGCCGATCAGCTGGTTGGGCAGCAGCTGCCCAATGCCGATCAGCTGGCCATAGAGCCGCTACCTCAGGAGAAGAAGGCGTTAGGGGATACCAGCACTACCGAATAGACGTATACTTTACAAAATATAAAAGCGGGTGGAAGCTAGCATTTACTTTAGCTAGGATGGATAGATCGCTGTTTGTTTTTTTTGAGTTATTTGACTTTAAGGGGTACCTGCATAAGCGGGTACCTTTTTTTGTTGCATGGTTTTGGTCGTTTTAGAATTAAACGTTCAGATTAAAAGGGAGCGACTGCAGGGTAAGCCTTTCCCTTGCGGTAGCAGTCGGAGGATCGTAGGCTGGCTATGATGTTAATTTTTAGGATGTAGTCGCCTATTCTCTTGGCGGTATTAAAAAAAAGGTTAATATTTGCAATTAAGATGGGGGTGGTGTACTTGTCCGGCTTGTCGGCTCAGGGCCATTCTCCATGCTGCTAGCCTTGTCTAACGCCTGCAGCTATAGTATATACGCTTACTTTCTTTTTTTTATATACCATTACGGCCATGGGTAAGGGATACATTTTTACTACCACTCAACGACGCTTTACGCGTGTCGCTCTTCTTCTGATTGCTCTTCTACTCGCTCCGGGCATGGGGTGGGGGCAAACGCTATCACAGTATACTTTTTCTGCAAGTTCGGGTACGTTTAGTGCTTTAGGTGCTGGTAGTACCCAATTGACTGGAGGAGACGATGAAGTGAGTAACTCAATCCCAATAGGTTTTACCTTTAGGTATTGTGGCGTTGATTATACTTCGGTGTCTGCATCTACTAATGGGTGGATGACATTTGGTCAAAATATTACTGATGCTGCAAGTAATAATGGTTTGGCAAGTAGAGGTACACGACCAGTTATTGCACCTCTATGGGACGATTTAGACATGACATCGGGGACTATGAATTCGGCAACTACGGGTGTGTATCCTAACCGGGTCTTTACTCTCGAATGGTATGGGGCTGAATGGAATTGGAAAGCAAATAGCCAAGTTATCTCATTTCAAGTAAAGTTATATGAGACATCGGGTAAGATAGAGTTCATATATAAGAGGGAGGCAGCTGCTGTAAATTCGGGAACTGCATCAATTGGCATAACAAATGGATCGACTGGCAACGGGAATTTTATATCCTTACAAGATGTTTCTGCTTCGCCAACAACAAGTACGACGAACGAAATTACTAATATTAGCACAAGACCTGTAACGGGTCAGGTTTATGCCTTTGTACCTCCTGTTTTCTTTTCACAAGGGTCGGGTGATCCCAATGTGTTAGGTAATTGGAAAACAATGGGAGGCTTATCTCCTACAAGTTTTACTCTGCCTAATCAAATATTTATTGTACAGCCTGGCCATACCATGACTACTACAGCAGCTGGTTGGTCTGTCTCTGGTGCTAATACTAAGGTACAGGTACAAGGAGGTGGAGTGCTAACGGCTACCAGTGGAGCAGTTACCCTATCAGGCAACACCACCTTCCAGCTCGATGCCAACGCTACCTACAACCACAACGTAGCCAGCGATGCTATCTGGTCGGGTACAGAGGTGTTAGATGCTGCCTCAACGGTTGTTTATGGGGCAAGTGGGGCGCAGAATGTGGCGGCTTTGAACTATGGCAACCTTACCATAGAGGGTGGCGGAACTAAAACCATGCAGGGAAGCGTTACCGTGAACGGTACGCTAAACCTTAGCAACGGAAGCATCAGCCTTGGCTCAGGGACAAACAACCTAACAATTGCCGATGGGGCAACCCTATCCGGCAGCTTCGACAGCAACCATATGGTGATTTGTGATGGAACCGGAAGCCTCGTTAAGCAGGGAAACTCAGCTGCAGATTTTGTTATGGTGTACCCAGTGGGTACTGGAGCATACTATACCCCATACGAAATAACATCGCTTACGGCTACGGCAACGGCTACCAGCAGCGTTGCGGTTAGGGCTGTAGCATCGAAGGCTACGGGTGCTAACGATACCGACCTAACGAAGTACTGGGCTGTAGCAACCTCTGGCCTATCGGGCATTGCCGCCAACGTAAGGATGGCCTACAACAATAGTGAGGTAGGTGCAGGTGGCGATCAGGCCAACTATATACCCTGGTACTATAATGGTACTACATGGAGCGTGCCTACTACGGCAAGCGGCCCCGGTGCAAACCCTATGGCGGTAACCGGTGCAACCAGACTAACAGGGCAGTGGACTGCGCGCGAGCAGCCCAAGTACACCACCTACTACTCGTACCAATCGGGCGATTGGAATGTTGCCACCACATGGACAACCGACCCCTCGGGTACGCTGTCGGTGGCACCAGCGATACCAACTCCTAACGATAGGGTGGTTATCCTTAACGGTAGAACGGTAGCGACAACCGAGAACAACTACAACGTACTATCGGTACAGGTGAACGAGGGTGGTACCCTAGACCTTGGCAATTTTACTACGCAGTCGTTTACGGTGGTTCGTGGTCAGGGTTTGGTACGCCTTAGCAATTCCGCATTTCCAACCGCCGATTGGTCTAGCTTTGTTTCGGCAGGTGGCGGTACGGTGGAGTACTACAATAGTGCTGACTTCAACTTTGGGCAGCTAATCTACAATAACCTTATTCTAAATCTTTCGGCGAATACTAATGTTGCAACGTTGGTAGGCAATATGACTGTAAACGGCAACCTAACGGTAACCCGAGGTAAGCTACAGATAAATAGTAATACCTCAACCACCAGCCGGAACCTTACCGTAATGGGTAATGTGTATGTTTCGGCTAATGGTAGCATAGGTATTGGTACGGGTAATGCCAAGCACCGAATTGAGGTTAAGGGAAACTTTACCAACGATGGGGTGGTACGATTTACCAATCAAGCTGCTCCTCAGTACACTGCTACGCCTGCTAACGGTCGTTCTGATGTTGTTTTCAATAATGCCACTGCCGACCAAAGCCTGCTCTGTAACGGACAGAGCGATTTCTACCGCATAGAGATTGATAAGGGCTTCGACCAAACCTATGTGCTGAATATTGATGCAAGTGCTTCTGCTAACTTTAAGTTGTTTGGAAGGAATGATCAACAGCATTATCTGCCTAGCGAAACGCCACCAAATCTGCCAAACCTCAATGCGCTTGGTCTTCTTGCTGGAACTGTACGTTTAGGGAATAATGTTTTAATTCCATGCTTAGGAACAGACAATTGGGATGGAGACCATGGTGTATACAATATAGATGAAGATGCAAGGTTGTGGTTGGATGGTGCAACAGTAATTTGGAATGCTAATAATCAGAATTTTACTCCAGTAGTATACGGAACGCTTCGAATTTCAGAAAATTCTTATTTTGACATAAAGAATGGAACCAATGGTCTAGTAATGAGAACTACAGGCCTACTAAGTGTTGAAGGCGGTCAACTTGATATTACGTCTCTTCGTGTTTCATCACAGGATGGTCTTGGTGCACACCGTGGGGCCTATTATCAGACGGGAGGTACTGTTAATGTAACAGGAGGTAAGACTGACTTTGCGGCTAGTTTTATGCTCCCATACAGTGCAATGGCTTTTAAAATGAGTGGGGGCACAATTAACATTTTGGCACCCTCTTCTGCCACAGGTCGTGGAAGAAATTTTAGTCTTATTATAGGTGCTAATCCAAGTAATATTAATGTTACAGGTGGTACAATTAATATTACTACACCAACAGGAGGGCAGGGAAACATAAATTCATCCGCTCCTTTTTGGGATTTAAATATTCAGGGAGCAGGAACTGCCTACTTACAAGATTATTTACAAAATGGAAGTTTGCCCTACGTTCCAGCAATTACAGCTCCTTCTTTGATTGTTCTTCATAATCTATCTTTAAACGGATCCAGCACATTAAATACAAATAGTAAGGATGTACTTATTGGTGGTGATTTTCTTCTTAATACAGGAACGTACTATCTTTCTGGAAGTAATACAACCACCTTTAATGGTTTGTCTGGGCAGCGTTTTACAAATCTTGGAACCGTAGGAACGGGTGGTAATGGTCTTTATAACCTTACAGTTGCTGGTAAGTCCAACCTCGACATTTACTCGAATAACCTAATAGTTCGTAACAACCTAACCCTCGATTCGGGTTGCTTCCTAAACGATGTGGGGCATACCATAAGTGTAAACGGGAATGTTACCAACTCGGGGACGCATACCAGCCAAGCGTCAGGGGCAATACTATTAAATGGTACTGCCAACCAAATAGTAGGTGGAGATGGCAACGGCATATTTGGCAACCTAAATCTGAACAATGGGGCAGGCGCTAAGCTTACAGCAAACCAATCGGTAGAGGGCAACCTTAGGCTTGCTGCTGGAGTGCTTGATATCGGCAGCTATAACCTTAAGCTAGGTAGTGCCAGTAACGTGTACGATGCGCTTACGGGTACTACTACGGCAAGCTTCGGTGGAGCTAAAATGATAAAGCTTGCCGGTTTGCAGAGCGATGCTGGTGTCACTAAGGCGTATAGCACGACAGCCAACTTCCTATACCCAATTGGTACGGCAAGCGACTATACCCCTGCCAATATTAGGATAGGTACAGCCCCAGCGGCTTGGGGGGCTGTAACGGTACGCCCTGTGGCACAGATACAGCCATTTGCAACATCTACTAATGCGCTAACCTACTACTGGAAGGTAACCAGCTCTGGTTTTGGAGGCTTGCAGCCCAGTTCGGTAACGCATAGCTACCAGTATGTAGATGCTGATGCTACCAATGGTGTTGAAGCAAGCTATATTCCAGCAGCCTACCGTCCATATAGCTGGGTGCCAATTAACGACCCATCGAAGGTTGTCGACAATACTAATACTATCAACTTTAGTGGCATTAGCTATGTTGATGGCGACTATACTGCAGGAGAACCAAATGCATTTATGCCTGTGAAGGTATTCTATAGTAGGGTTGATGAAGGTGAATGGGGCAATAGCGATACATGGTCTACTGATTCGGTAGGAGGTGCTGCGGTTGCTACAGGATCGGTGGAAGGTGTGAATATCCCAGGTCCTAACAACCCTGTTGTAATTGGTGATGCTACACACAACCATAAGGTTACTGTTCCTGTTGGGTACAAAACTATTACAACTGGAGGTTTGCAGATTAGTTCTGGCTCTACGCTCGATCTTACCACAACAACTGGCCATAACTTTGGAGCCATTCCCGATTCTAAGGTGTTAGGAACAGGAACATTGCGAATATCCTCTTCTGCAGCAACAGCCGAATTCCCCGGGGGAGACTTTGGAAACTTCCTCTCAAGTGGAGGTGGTACGGTAGAGTACTATAGTACATCTACGCTTGGCAGCTCGTTTGTGCTGCCTACTACCTATGTGTCGGCTGGTACAACCGTGAATATTGCTACCTACAATAACCTCGTTACGGCTCCTGCTGGAGGTAACACAGTTACACTCCCTAATTCCGAAGTTTTGGTATACGGTACCTATTCGGCTGGTGGAGCAGGTGTTTCGCAGTTAAATAGTACGGCTACTTCTCGAACTCTTACAGTGAACACGTTGCTCGAAGTGAAGGCAAGCGGAACCCTCCGATTCGTCAATGGTGGTGTGCAAAATGTTGTAGCTAATGGCAATGTTGTAGTCGATGGAACATTTGATGTTAATAACGGAGGTAGCGCCTTAAACAAGATGACGATTCAGGGTAACCTTACCAACAATGGAACCTTCGATATGTATAAAAGTTCAACTAGGCTGTGCGATGTAACCTTTACGGGCGATACGGATAAGGAGATAAACGGTACTGGCACTACGACCAACTTTAATACGATAACGGTAAACAAGGGAACCTCGCGCAATACGCTCCTAGAGGTTAAATCAGCTGCGCTATCGCTAAATACGTCGTTGCCAACAGCGTTAACGCTCACTAGCGGTACCTTTAGGCTTACAAGTCCTATTACCTTGGGGCTAACGAACTCGGGTAGCTTTACGATTCCTATTTCGGGATGTCTTTCGGCTAACGGTGGCACCATTAATATTGGAGGAACTGCTGCTGATGATGCAACCGACCTTAAGCTCGATGGTCGTTTAGAGGTACTGGCAGGTGCTGTAAATATTGGTACATTAGGTAATAATCTTAACAACGACATAGAATACTCTTCAGGAGGTACTCCCGAAATTATTGTAGGCGGTACAGGTAAGCTATTTGTCAATGGACAGATCAGAAGGGTTACTACGATTAACACCGGATCGCTTAACTACTCGCAATCGGGGAGTAGCGAGGTTACCATAGCAGGACGTAATGCCAATAATTCACGATCGATGCTCGAGATCCTGAATGCCGGCAGTAAGTTCGACATGAGCGGGGATAGCAAGCTAACCATTACGGGGAACTTTAATAGTTCGAGCTCTCCCGATCTTTACCTTGCTCCCGAAAATAGCACGGTAACGGGTGGTACCGTCGTTCTTGGATCTGGTGTATCCGCTGCAAATTCTACCTTTAATATAGTTACATCTGTTCCTCTATGGAATTTAACCGTAGATGGAACCACCAGTAGCAAGAAAGGCGCTCTTAATATCTATCCGTTAGTTCTGAAGGGTGATCTTACCATTAATGGGAACTCATCCTTTATGGCAAATGGTTTGGATGTTACCATTGCAGGAGGCTTAATCAATAAGAATGGCAATGCTGCAACGGGGGTTACAACGGGCGGCTACCAAGCTGGTTCTCTAACCCAAACAACAACCTTTAACGGCACCAATCAATCCATATCGGGTAACGGAGCAAACCTTACGAACTTCGCCAATTTGATAGTTGCCCCATCGGGTACCCTTACCTTAAATCCAAACTCGAATATCCGGGTTAACGGTAATCTTTCGTTAAATTCGGGTGTTTTAAGCGATGGCGGTAACTCCATTACCCAAATAGGAAATGTTTACAGCCAGGCAAAGCATGTAAGCCCTAGTGGCGATGGAGGTATTAGCTTCGAGGGAGGACAGCCTCAGGTGGTGTCAGGTAACGGGGCTGCAATCTTTGGGAATGTTATCGTTAATAATTCTCTAGGGTTGGTTATTAGAGATAATTTTGGAATAGACGGTAAGCTTACCTTTACTACAGGAAGCATCTACCTCGACGATTACCTGCTAACGCTAGGTAAGGATGCTACTATTGCTGGTACTAATGACAGTAGTAGGATGATTATCCTTAATGGTGTGATTTCCGATGCTGGAGTAAAGAAGATATTTAATGCTGGTGCTTCAACGTTTACCTATCCGTTTGGAGTCGCAGGGAAGTATACGCCTGCTACTTATAGCTTCGCTACAAATGCAAATAGTGCGGGCGAGCTAACGGTAAAACCTGTAAACTATGTGCATCCTGCGGCGCTTGCTCCTGAAGGTGACCAGCTGAAGTATTACTGGAATGTGGCTGTAAAGAACTTCTCCAGCGCTTATTCTGTAACCCAGGCGTACAGCTACAAAGCATCTGATGTATTAGGCAATGAGGCGCAGTACAAAGTAGGCCGTTATCTAAATGGAGTTTGGATTGAGGAGAATGGGGTTGCTGCTAATGCAAGTGTTAGTAGCGCATTGCATACAATCAATCTGACAAATGTAGGCTACCTAGATGGAGAGTATACCGCTGGACTAAAGGAAAACTTTTGGAATAAGAAAACATTGTATAGCATAAAAACAAATGCTAACTGGTTCGAAAAGGGAACATGGTCCTATTCTCCTACTGGAACCACCTCTTGCGATTGTATTCCAGATGGTAACCCTGTTGTTATTAAAGCAGAACACCGTGTTTACCTAGGTAGCAACGAGGCAAAAGCTTTTTCGGTAGATATTCAGGGTACTTTAGATGTAGGCTTGACGGTTTACCATAGTATTGGTCATGTTACTGGTGGTGGTAAGCTGGTTTTAACCTCGACTAATGATGGAATTTTTGTATTTCCTGGAGGTAATTTTGATGTCTTTACGTCAACTGCAGGTAGTACAATTGAGTTTACTGGCAATAATGAGGCAACACTGCCTCTAAAGCCTGGTAATAACTATAAGCCTTACCAGAATGTAATATTCTCGGGTACGGGTAAAAAGCTGATTACTGCGGAGGATTTAAAAGTGCTGGGGAATCTTACTATAAATTCAGGTGCAACCTTAAGCAACGAACTCTTTAATCGAACTATTACCGCTTTAGGTAATTGGATCGATAACAATACGTCTGTAACGGGGGGCTTTATTCCTGGTAAGGGACTTGTAAACTTCAACGGAACAACCGCTCAGACATTAACTGTTGCGAATGGAACAACTACCGAGCAGTTTTACAACCTTAAAATAGATAATGCAGCAGGTTTGACTATCGCTGGCTCTGGTAAAGCGGCTGTTGCAAATTTGCTTTATCTTACCAAAGGTAATATAACAACCTCTACCACAAACTTGCTTAGCATTACCAACACCAGCTCTAGTGCAGTGGTAGGTGGCAGCTCGTCATCATTCGTAAATGGTCCGCTCCAAAAGAAGATGAATGCAGGTGGAAGCTTCGCATTCCCCGTTGGTGATGCTTCCGACTCTAGAATTGGTAGGGTTGTGCTTTCTGAAGTTTCAGTATCTGGGTATTATACCTCTCAGTACTATAAGCAAGATACGAAAGCAGCGGGATATGATCCTGAAGCAAGAACCGCACCTGTTGACAAGGTAAGTACGAATGAGTATTGGAAGGTTATAGGACCTGGAGGTGCAGCTGGCAATGTGACTCTTAGATGGGATGATGCAAGTGGTATTATTCCTCCAACAGCAGGTTCGCGTAGTAAGCTGCGCGTGGTAGAGTGGGTAACCTCATCGTGGGTAAATAGGGGGAATGTTGTAACCGATGGAGGACAAACCAGCGGTACAATTAAAACATCGCCAACAACCTCTTTGGATGGAAATCATATTATGACAATAGGGGTTGAGAGCTTGCCTACTGCAACAATCACGGGGGGCACGACAAGTATTTGTAACGATGGTTCCACTACCTCTATCCCTATAGCCTTAACAGGAACTGGGCCTTGGACTATTAAGTATAAGATTAATGGAGGGAATGAGACTACAGTGGCAAATATTGCAACTTCGCCTTATAGCTTAGTTGTTTCGAATGCATTGCCTGTGTTGGCAAGTGGTGGCCCTAGCAACTACGTGTTTACCATCTCATACGTTCAGGATAATACGGGCAGTACTGGTGTTAGCGATTTTACAACATCAGCAACCATAACGCTTAAGCCATCACCAACACCTGCAATTACAGGATTAACCACAACTCCTACAGGTTCTGTTGTAGCATATAGCACTGCTAGTAGTGGTAATACTTACTCGTGGACGATAACAGGAGGTACGCCAACTTCTGCAACTACCAATTCTGTGAATGTTACTTGGGGAGCAGGACCAACAGGAACGCTTAAACTAACCGAGACAATTAATGGATGTAGCGTAACTACGCCTGAGTATAAGGTGTCTATTACTGATATTCCAGAACCGAAGGTTAGTGGGAATAGTTCGGTTTGCTTAAATTCTGTAAATACCTATTCGACTCCAATGGTTGGTACGCATACCTATACTTGGTCTGTTGTTGGTGGTACCTATACTAATGGGGCAACATCAAATGTTATAAATGTTACTTGGACTACTGCTGATAATACTGGTAATAATAGTGTAACTGTGAATGAGAAAGGTTCCTCTATTGTTCCAAATACTTTGGTCGTAACTGTTAATCCTCTTCCTTCTGCTATAAATACTGTATCCGATCCATCGGTTTGTGCGGGAGCAAGTGGGAATGTGGTTGTCGCTGCTGCTGCTCCAGGTATTGATTACCAGCTACGGCTTTCTGATAATTCAAATGTAGGGAACGCGGTAAGCAGTGGTCCTGGAGGTGACACTAATTTGCCATTTACTGCAGGTACATCAAATGTAACTTACAACGTATGGGCAACTAACGAGTATAATTGTAGCGTAGAGCTTACCGATAAGGGGAACGTTACCGTTAATAATCCTCCTACTGTTACTATCGAGCAGGTGTCAAAGCCCACAGATGCAAGTCCATACTCAGCTTGTGCTGGAGGTACAATTAATGTTCAGGTTAAGGAAAGTGGCTATTCATATAGTTGGAGCATCGATGACGCCTCCTATAATCTTACCGATGCCGATAAACAGATATTTGGAGTTACAGCGCCAGCCAATAATACTCTCTTTCCTGATGCTGCCTCAGGTACGCTTAAAACACCAACGGTTAGCGTTAAGGTAACGGATGCGAATGGGTGCTCGAGTACTGCTACTCAAATGCTGAACTTTTTCAGGATACCTATTACCGGTCCACCCTACCACGTTGGCAACAACGTGTCAAAGTAAGTATATGTAGGGCTACCCAATGGGTGGCCCTATGATTTATTATACCTTTATTCTATAGACAAGAGGGTTGTTTGTATTGCATATTTTATGTTTAAGGCATATGAAATTGTTAGTAATGCCTATTAGCTTTTCAGATAAAAGGTTGATATTTGTAGGTAAAATGGGGGATGTTCCATGGCTGTAATAGAAATGGGCATTCAGGCTGAAATTACTTTTGAATAATTTAATTGGATTAATAGGAGGGAAAATAGCAACTAACTGATTTAGAATTGAAGATTGCAATAGCACATGGCTTTGCATTGGTTTTAATCAAACCTTACCTATACAGTTTAAATTAAAGAGGTTTTTGTTAGCAGCATCTTACAGATGTTGGCTGATTGGCGTATGCGTATACGTCGTTGTGCCGCTATCGCAGTATTTTCAGAATCCCCCCGTTTGAGCAACGATCCGGTTGTTCGCTGATTGTACTTATTCGCTTTCTACTTTATACACTCTTTGACCATGGGTAAGGGAAACATTTTTACTGCCGCTCAACGACGCGCTACGCTTGTCGCTATTTTACTGCTATTTGCTCTTGTGCTCGCTCCGGGTGTGGGGTGGGGGCAGAATGTTGGTGATTATCGTACGAGAGTAACAGGGACGTGGAATTGGAATAACGCAGCAAACTGGCAGCGATGCGTTACTGCAGGAACATGGGCAGGGGCTACAACAACAACATATCCCGGACAACATGCAGGAACAGGAAACATAACAATCAGAAATAATACAACAGTTAGAGTAACTGCAGATGTTCCAAATAGTATAGGATCCCTCACCATTAATGGAGGTGGTAACGACTCTTACCTTCAGTTTAATTCAGGATGTAGTTTGCAAGTTACTGGTGGAACCTATCTAAATTCTGATAGTGATGATGATGAAAAGGCAATACGTGTAGATGCAGGATTATTTAGGACTGGGTCTATTACTCTTAGTTCAGAAGGTACTGGTAATACACGTGATGCTTATGTTCGAATAAGTTCAGGTAGTGTAACCGTTGATGGAGATGTGACTCTAAATAGTTCTAATCTTAGAACCTATATCTTATTCACAGGGGCTGGTACGCTTAATGTGGGAGGCGATATGTTTGGCGGTACTATTACTAGTGCTACAGGCGGGGGATCATCAGCCCCTACCCAAGGTGCCGTTAACTACAATGGTGCGGGAGCGCAAAGTGTTGGGGCCTACACCTACTACAACCTTACCACTTCCAATATAGGGGCTAAAACTATGCAGGGAGACGTTGCTGTTAATAATGACCTCGATCTGCAGCAAGGATCCCTTGCAATTGCTGACAATACTCTTAACCTATCGGGGACAGCTACCCGAACGGGAGCTGCGGCCGGAACCCTAATTGGTGGAGCTGCCAGCAACCTAAGTATTACTGGTAGTGGAGATTTGGGAACTTTATACTTTGAGAATGGAGCACAGCTGCTGAACGATCTTACGCTTAATCGGGCAACTTCGGGTACTGCAACTCTTGGAACTCCGCTTACCATAAATGGAGCATTCACGCTAACCAGCGGTAAGCTGGTGCTGGGGGCTAACGACCTAACTCTGGGTGCTGCTGCCTCCGTTGTGGGAACCTTTAGCGGCACCAGCATGGTTGATGTTGGTGGTGGCGGCGGCATGGTAAAGCAGGGAAATGGCAGCCCCGATTTCGTGATGACCTATCCGATAGGTATCGGTAGCGCCTACACCCCAATGCAGCTGGGCAGCCTATCAGTTGCAACGGTTGCACCAGATTCGTGGGTAAGGGTCGGCAGTTCTGCAACGCCAGCAGTAGGAGTTACGGGTAATACCCCCCTACTCCGCTATTGGATTACCAGCACCAGCGGTTTTGGAGGATCAGTTCTGGCCGATGTAAGCTTTCCCTACCTTGGAGGAGACGCTCCTATAGGTACATTTGGTACACACGATATGGTGTACAAGCCCGTGTTGGGGAACTGGGCTTACCCTAGAGGTGTTAGCGCTACTGGGGTAAACCCGTTGAGGGCATCGGCTGCTGCAACCCTTGATGCTGTTTGGACGGCAACTGTACCCGATAAGAAAATATTCTACTCGCTTAAGAGCGGCAGTTGGGACGATCCCACTACTTGGACGCTCGATCCTTCGGGAACCCAACCGTTGAATCCCAACAACCTGACCCCAACTACGTCGGTGACTTCAGACTTCGACGAGGTGTTTATTCTATCGGGTCGTACGGTTACTGTTCCAACCAATGGGAAAATCAACAAGCGCATTAACGTAGTAGGTTCGCTAGACTTTGGTCTTACAACAGGGCATAGCTTTACTTATATAGATGGTACGGGTCGTATCCGCTTGGCAGGGGATAACTTCCCCGCTGGCGATGCCACCGATTTTATAACAGCAGGCCAAGGTACCGTAGAGTACTACGGCGATACCCGCAGCATAACCACTCCAAGAACTTTTTATAGCGTGGAGGTTAATATGGATGCGGGTAAGGTGCTTACCTTGCTGGCCAACCATACCCTAAACGGAAACCTTACCGTTGCCAACGGCACCTTCAGCATAAGCGATGCTGCTGCTACTACAGCGCTAGCTATTACGGTTAAGGGTGATGTTATTGTGGCTGCCTCGGGTAAAATAGCAACGGGTAAGGCCAATGCTCGTCACCAGATGAACCTTTATGGGAACTTTACCAATAGCGGGGAGGTTCGTTTTACCAACCGTGCAGCTTCAAACTATGCCGCCGAGGCCACAGATGGTATTGTGGACGTTAACTTCTTGAATACAGCAGCCAGCCAAAGCGTACTCTGTAAGGGACTAACCAACTTCTACCGCATAGAGGTTGATAAGGGGGTCGATAATACCTATACCCTTAACCTCGATGCTACAGCTCCTGCCAACTTCAACCTGTTTGGCTATGCCAACGAGGATCATGCACCAGTAGCGCAGCTCACTGCCAACAATAATGCTCTTGGTTTGATACGTGGTACGGTGCGTATAGGGAATAGCATTGTCATCCCAACGCTATCAACAGCCAACCGTTACAACATTTCGGAAGCGGCCCAGCTGTGGGTAAATGGAGGAACGGTACAGAAGAATAGCGGGCAAACCATTGCCGTTTATGGCAAGCTTAAAGCTACTACTGGGCTACTTGAAGCTAAAATACAGAATGGTATTACCCTTTGCAGCAACGGCTCGTTGAACGTAGATGGTGGAACGGTGAATATTAACCAGCTGCGCACCTCCGACGAGACGGGGGGGCCACATAACGGCGCATATGTACAGTCGGGTGGAGCCGTAAACGTATTAGGTGGAACCGTTAACAACGACCACTACGTGTTTAGCCTGCCCAGCACAGCCAGCGTTTTCAATATGTCGGGTGGTACGCTTAAGGTAAATACAGCAGCAGGTAATGGGGCCATACTTATAAACTCCGATCCCGAAAACGTGAAGGTTGTTGGAGGTACTGTAGTTGGCGAGACTACAGCCGCTGACAATTTCCGTATCACCTCGCGTGCTCCTTTCTGGAACTTGGAGATGAAGAGTACCGCTGCCGGTAGTGGCTTCTTTACCCTTGGTGCTGCTAGCAATATTGGGGCCGCGAATATAAATGTAGGGGTGCAGCCCCTAAGGGTGCTTAACGACCTTAAGCTATGGGGAACAGGCGAAGTAACCTCTAAGGCCATCACCTTCGATCCTTCTACCAACGACGTATATATTGGAGGTTCGTTTATTGTAGAGAAGGGGGCAACCTATAGGCCAATAAGCGGAGGTGCCGCTCCGTACGATGCTACCGCCAGCCAGCCAACCTCACGCAATACCACCTACTTTAATAAAACAGCGGGTACTGCTGCCGTAGAGGAGCTTTACTGGGGCGAAACTTCAAGCCCGCTAGAGCTGGGGAATATCGTTGTCGATCGTACAACCGGCTACGAGGTTAAGGTTACCTCGGGCTCGGGACGTGCCAACGAGTCGGTTGCCGTTGATGTAAACGGTACTGCCTCGGTGCTGTCGGGTACGCTTAACCAAAACCTTTATACAATTAGAACATGGGGAGCCATTGAGAACAAAGGCCGTATGGGTACCTGGTATCCGGGTGTAACGCCTAGCCGTGCGCAGATTCAGATAATGGAAAACCCCTCGTTAATCCTTACTACCAGCAGCGATGCCGTCTTTGGTAACATTCAGGTTAACGTTACCCCTCCTGCTATGCTGTCACTTACTAGCGATACCTACGTGGAGCGTATGGAATACGTAAAGGGGCTTATCTACCTAAAGGGCTACAACCTTAAGGTAGACTACATGTGGAACTTTAATCCGGGGCTATTCGAAAATAGTACCGCAAACAGCTACCTGTCGGTAGCCAATAGCGGAGCATCTGGTAGCTCCATGATAATTACCGATGGTAAGGCCAGCGATGGTGGTTTGTCGCTTAAGGTTACCGCCAATTCCCTTGCCGAAAATCAGAATAATATCATTAACAACTTTGGTCCACTAACCTATCCGGTCGGCTTTACCACCGATGCTGGTTCAACGCTCTACTTCCGTCCTGCGCAGATGGTAGTTAAGGGCTATGCTGATGATGGCTATGTAACCATTCGCCCGGTGTTCGGATCTCTACAAACCACCAATCAGACTGGGGGCGAGGTACTGCAGCACTACTGGCGCGTGTCGCATAGCGGGTTTGCTACTAAGCCTACGGTGTCGTACCGCTTCTACTATCGTAACCAGAAGACTGTTCCCAACGTCGATTTAGTAGCTGGGGCTACCAATGAGGCAAGTTACGTTCCCGGTAAGGTACTAGACGAAAGCCCCTACACCCGCTTGTATGAAACCTCCGATGATATTTACAAAACGTTTGGTGGAGGTAACTCTCGCTTTATAACCATTAATGGTACAAGCACGGGGGCGCTGTTTACACCTTCCGCGGCAGGAATTACCCTCGAAAACGCCAACTATACAGCAGGGGTGCAGAATAGGTTCACGGGTAGCGTGCTTATATACTATACTAGAGATGTAGAACAACAAGCACAGTGGACAAATCCAAATGCTTGGACACGAAGCGATAAACTCAACCCTCTATACAAGCCACATGATAGCCGACAGCCTGCTGCTGGTACTATACCTGGCGCAGGTGATGTTGCCGTTGTCGGTTGGGTTCCTTGGGATGATGCTGGCCGACCCACCTTGTTAGGGCAACCGCACTGTATTTGGATTGGCGGGGTAAGCCAGCAAGTGGCAGAGGTTGTATTTACAAAAATGACAGATGCTGCTGGCAATCCAGTGCCAAGGAAGTATCGATCGAACTTCCAGTTTAGGCCAACGCTTTGTATTGATCAACCTGCCGGACAGTTGGTAGCCAAGTTAGTTAAGGGTGAGGGGCTATTCTGGAATAGGCAGAGCGATCCCGACTATACCAAGATGGATATTGGAGACTTTGCTCGTCAGGACTCTTCGTATGTCATCTACGAGAACTTTAGCGACAATAGGCATATCTCAAAGACTCCGGCATTGTTCCCAAACTTGTACATCTCAAATGACAACTGGGGTGGACAGAATTGGAATTTTACTTTTGATAATTCGTTAGAAACAACGGGTAATATAGAGTTGCTTGGGAATGTTAACCTCGTTCTGCCAACAGGCGCAACTGGTGATCTAACCATTGGTAGGAACCTTATCATGTTCGAAAATGGTTCTGGTGGTGGCGCTCAGGTAAACTATGGCAATACGGGTACCCGCCGTAAGATTGTTGTTAGAGGAGACTTGCTGATGAAGAATAGCAATAGCATTATACAGGTTCTGAATCCAAATGCTACAGCACCCCTTGTCGACCATGAACTGCATGTTGAGGGTAATATCGTTCAAGGAACATCAACGCTATCCTCTACAGGTTTGGACCTATGGAGTGGCGACAACAACGACCGTATTACGCTCTACCTCGATGGCCCCAATAGCATGACGTATAACCGGGTAAATGGGACTGTTCCCGATCTGTACCGCTTGGTCGTTAGCAAGGGGAATAACCAATCTACCACGGCGCAGTTTAATACGGATTACAACCTTAATGGTCTAACTTCGGGCGTTGGGGTAGCAAAGGCGCTGGAGTTGAGGAATGGTACCTTTATCTCCAACCCGAGCGCTGGGCATATCTTAAACCTAACAACAGGGAATGATTACTTTGATATACCCTCTACTGCAGGGCTCGAGATAAAACGGGGTACTGCACGTGCTATAGGGAATTCGGGCATTTCTCTCGATGGTACGCTAACCATTAGCGGCGGTACGCTCGATATGGTTACTGGTGGAGGCGAGAACTCCATAGAATACTCGGCTTCGGGTAATGCAACCATTGATATTTCAGGCGGAAACCTAAATGTTGGCGGGCAGATTCGTCGCAGCCTTACCTCCGATGCGGGTATTCTTAAGTACAAGCAAACTGGCGGTAGCGTTGTGGTAGGGCAGAATGCGGCAACAGCCAACTCTCGTGGGGTGTTTGAGATTCTTAATGCGGGAAGCTCGTTTACCATGACGGCGGGCGATCTCTACATCGCCCGTGCGCAAGTTAGTCCTGAGATTGCTTCTTTCTACTTTAATCCGACAACCTATAACATTGGTGGAGGTGCTAACATTAATATAGGGCACAGCACTACACCAGCAGGGCAAACTATTGGCATTTATGCTGGCAAGCCATTCCCATCGATAAGGGTAAACAACCAGAGTGGAAATAAGCCTACGGCTCAGCTGCTGGTTGTACCCGCAACCATATCCAGCCTGCTTACGGTTGATGCTGGTGCAACCTTCGATGCCAACGGCCTTGGGCTTACGCTTAATGGCAATATGAACTGTCAGGGAACGTTTATTCCGAAGGGGAATACCACTTACTTTTCGGGAACTGGCACGCAAACCGTATCAAGTGGAGGTGGTACTATTGATTTCTACAATCTTGATAAAACATCCTCCAGTAATGTAACGCTAGCTATAAATACTCCGTTGCTGGTTAGCAATGAGCTTCTGCTACGTGCGGGCACTTTTACTACAAATGCTAATACAGTAGAGGCAAAAGGTAATGTGCTAAATGATGCGCTACATGTAAGTTCGTTGGGAGCAACCAATGGTATTATTCTAAATGGTACCGTAAATCAGATACTAACAGGTAATGGAACATTTGGGAAACTAACCATAAATAACCCTAGTGGGGTAGATATTCCGGTGGGCAACCAACTAAAGATTACCAATTCTCTTAAAATGCAGGCTGGTGTATTAAACATAGGAAAGAATCTGCTCGATTTATTGTCGGGGGCTGTTATCGAGCAGGCATCAACCTTCTCAAAGAGCAATATGATTACCACCAATATTTCGTTTACCGATAATGGGGTGCGTAAGTTTTTCCCCTCGGGCGCACAGTCCAGCTTTATATTTCCTGTGGGGTCGGCTGATAAGTACACCCCAGTAGCTATAAAGGTTGATGGCAACACTAGTAGTACAGGTAGTATTACCGTAAAGCCTGCCAATGAGGTTCATCCAAGCATTGTGGAAGATTCCGAAACGGGTACCCAAATTGTAGATAAGGATAATGCGCTTCAATACTATTGGACCCTAAAGGCCGATAACTTGAGCAGCTTTAGTGGTACCGCAAGAATGAGGTACATTGATGCCGATGTGAAGGTTACATCGCCCTATACGGTGGCAGACTACATTACCGCACGGCTTTTATCGGATGGTTCGGGGACATGGAATAAGTTCACTGTAGATGAATTTGATGAAAGTACCAAAGATTTGATTTTTTTATTCTCTAATACTGATGCTGCTGGAGTAAGCGGCGACTATACTGCAGGAGCCTGCGATGCCACTAAGAATGGTGCAATACCCGATAAGGTAGCTAAATATGAAACTATAGATAATGGTGATTGGACTACAGCAACAGTTTGGACTCCCAATGTAGCAGGTGGCCCTAGAGGTGCTATTGCTAAGATTAATGCACCCCATACAGTGGACGTTTCTACTAATAACCTTGCTGGCTACATGACTGAGGTGTACGGTAAGCTGATGCTTTACTCCACCTACGGACATCGTTTGGGTATTGTAAACGGTAATGGTACCATTTATAGTGAGATTGGCGAAATACCTGCAGCTGTTTACGATGACTTCTTCTCTACAGCAGGAGGAACGCTAGAGTTTGGAGGTACCAACAAAAGCTACGAGTTTTTGGGGAACATCTTTGAGGTAAACCACCTCTTGTTTACCGGAAGTGGCGTGCGTCGCTTCCCTAATAATAACCTAACGCTAAATGGCAATCTTATTATTGACGGTGATACTGGATTAGATTTGGTAAACTACTACAACCGAACCTTGAGTGTTAAGGGCAATATAGAACGGGTTGGAGGGACTTTCGATGCGGGAAGTGGTGTGAATGCTACTGTTGCTATGGTTGGGAGCCTACCTCAAACTATTAAGGGAACTTTTGTAGATGGAAATGCCCTAAATAATCTTGTGGTAAATAATTTGAATGGGGTGTCGGTGGTTAACAATATTGAGATTGATGGAGACCTAAAGCTTACTGGTGGGTTAATTACGGTTCCTTCTGGAACTCAGTTTAAGCTCAACTATGGCGCTACCGCTTCTCCATCCGCAGGAATACCATTGTCGTTTGTAAATGGTGTGCTTACTAAGGCTATGATGACGGGTAATAACTTTACGTTCCCTATTGGTAACTTTTCTGACACCAAAGCACATGGTCCTATATCGTTGCTTAACGTGTCGGGTCCTGCCGGAATAACCGACTGGAGTGCCTCGTATTCTTATGCCGATGCGACTAACGTAGGCTTGCCAACTGATAGTTTCGAAGCGCCTATCTCTACCGTTAGCCACTCTGAGTACTGGAAGATACAGGCTCCTAATGGAGGTCAATCGCAAATTAGTATAGCTCTCGACGGTTCGAGCGATGTTGCGAGTACGATTCCTGATATGAGCAACCTAAGGGTTGTGGGATGGAATGCTACTACATCAAAGTGGGAGGTGGTTGGAGATGGGGCTGCTGTCTCCGGGTCTAGTACCAACGGTACAGTAACCACCACCTCGTCGGTAAGTTTTGGGAGCTATACCCACTTTACCCTAGGCTCTGTGATGCCATTGTCTGCTAGTTCGGCATCGTTTACTAGCCCGGGTACGGTTAATCTTTGTAGCGGTAGTTCTACCACTATGACAGTAACCTTTTCGGGAACTCCTCCTTGGGTCCTTACCTATAAGGCTGGGGCAACAACCATAACAACTCCCCCGTTGGCAACCAGTCCATACAGCATTACCGTTACGCCTGCAGCCTCTACTACCTATACGCTTACAGGAATTACAGCTAATGGAATTGCTGGTACCATTACAGGTACAACATCGGTTGTCGTAAATGTGAACCCTATGCCTACCGTTGTGGTGTCGAGTAACGATGCCGATAACACCATCTGCGAAGGGTCTAGCATTACGTTTACAGCTACAAGTGGTTTAACCAACTATACCTTTAGGGTAAACGGTGCTGTAGTGCAAAATGGAGGAAGCAATACTTATACTCCACCGACTACATTATTACCTGCCGGAACTCAATCTGTTGATGTTATTGCAACCAATTCTGGGGGCTGCTCGTCAACCAGTAGTGCCGTTGTGGTTACGGTAAACCCAAAGCCGGCTGCCGCTGGGTTGATTGGTGGCGATGTGTCGGTTTGTAAGAATACTACGGTTGTATATACTGTGCCAGCCATTGATAATGCATCATCATACGAATGGAAGGTAAACGGGGTGGCGGTTGGCCCTACGGGGGGGGCGGCATCTCTTTCGTTTAGTGTGGCAGGTCCTACAACAATCTCGGTAAGCGGTAAGAATAGTTGTGGAATCGGAACAGCCTCTACGTATGCTATCAATGTATCGAATGGAGGTTCGGTAACCGAAAAGAAAAATATAAGTAGCGGAGCGCAATCGGTGTGTAAAGGTGATGTTGCCTATACCTATACGGTTCCTGTAATAGCGAATGCTTCGGGGTATAAGTGGTACTATAGTAACGCTGGTGCGGTAGAACATACCACAGGTTCGGATATTCAAGGGGGATTGGTTACTGCTACTAATAGCATAACCTTAAGCTATTCACCTACGGCTTCGTCTGGATACTTAACAGTTAGAGGTGTAAGCGGTTGTACGGCAGGTGATGGTCCTCTTTCTGATGCTTATTCTGTTGCCGTCAACACTCCACCAACGGCAACCATATCTCCCCTTGCGCCTTCTGTATGTAGTGGGTCTTTAGTCGTTATTACGGCAGCACCTGCTGGCGGAACAGGTACCTATACCCACAGTTGGACAGGTACAGGCGCAGGATCGTTATCAAGTACGACGGAATTAGCTCCATCGTTTGCCAATGCAACAGGAGGTTCTTACGACCTTACTTATAAGGTTACAGATAGTAAAGGGTGTGTTGGTACAGCAACTACCACAGTTGTTGTTAACCAGGCTCCTGTTGCTAATGCTGGTCCTGATGCTTTAGGTATTTGTACAGGAAAATCACCAATACAGATGTCGGAGGCTACCGCTACAGGTTCATATAGTGGTACTCCTACATGGAGTGGAACTGGTGGTACTTGGACACAAAGTCCCGATCCTGCGTTGGCAACCTTTACCCCTTCATCGCCATCGGGTACTGCAACGGTAAGGCTTACGCTTACAGGAACTAACGGTTGTAGTGATGTATACGACGAGCGTGAGATATCGTGGAATAAAATACCCGATCAGTTGGGTGCCTTTACAGTGAGTGATGTCTCGGTATGTAAGGGCGAAACTGGAGTGACTTATACTGTTCCTGCTGATGCGCTTGCAACCAGCTACGAGTGGAGTTATACGGGAACTAATGCTACCATTAACGGTACTGGCAATAGCGTTACACTAGATTTTGCTGCAAATGCAACAAGTGGTACGCTAAAGGTAAAGGGAGTAAATAGTTGCGGGAAGAGTTCGCTATCGCGCGATATTAGTATTACGGTAAACTCGTTGCCTCCGGCTCCTATACTTTCGGAGATTAGTAAGTGTGCTGGTGACGCTCCAGCTCTTAGCATCACGAATGGGGCAGTTGGATACACCTACCAATGGTCGGTAACAACTTCCAACTATTCTATTTTACCTGCCGAGTTAAACAGCGAAACTCCAGTATTGCATACTCCAACTAACGATCAGCTATTCCCTGCTGGTAATACTGATTTGGTTTCGTATCCTGATGTTAAGGTTATAGTTACAAATACCAATGGCTGTCAGAATTCGGTAACGAATGGCAGTACAGAAGTTGACGCTAAGATTAAGGTTCATCGTATTCCACGTACCGGCCCACCCTACCACGTTGGCAACAACGTTGCAAAATAATATAGAAGGCTGCACCTTGTTGGGGCAGCCTTCCTTTTTGTTGTTTTATGCGAGGGGTGATACTATTTTACCAGTGCAAATATCCGAGCCCATATGGTAGGGCTATTGTATAGCTCGGCTATTTTGTTGTCGGAAAGTTCGTACCCAATATTCTGTTTTGGAGTATATAGGCGGGGCGATGATTCGTTCTCTATTACCTCAGTTTTTATGTTCCATCTCATCACCATTAGCTGTATGGTGCCTTTGCCCTTCTCAATTAGGTTGTAGTTAGGGCGTACTAGGGGTTCGCCCTGATCCTTGTCGCTTTCGGGAACCAGTCCCGAAAAGTTGTCGTATTTTTCCATCGCACCCAAGGCATAGTAGGCTTGCTGCTGGCGTTCCTGGGCTGATAGGTTCTGTAGTTCCTCTTTTAATAAGGAAATCACATCTGGGGTTTTGTTGCTAGCAGCGTACTCTTTTACCACACCTTCCATCTCTTTCTTAAACTCGGCTGCTGCCTGTTTGTCCGTTTTCAACAGTTCTCTGTAAGTCTTATCTATCTCTTTTTGGTATTCGTCGGCAGTCATTGTTTGTCCGTAGCCTTTTTGCTTTTTTTCTTCTTCGGCTATTAGCGCTTTAAGGTATTCTTCTCGTGTAACCGGAACGAACAGCGGCTTGTGGGATTTCCCGATAATGGTGGTTTCAAAATACCCGTTGTAGTAAATAGGGTAACCGAAAAATTCGGCTACCTTCAGAGGCTTAATGTAGATATCAGCAACCACCGAACTACGGAATATCTTTAAAGGATCGTTGAAGTAAACGTTTAGCGAGGCTCCTCCGTTGGTAAGGGTTATCCCATCCTGCGAAAAGTAGGGCTCGACCATTACTTCTAATTGGGTGTTGTCCCCGTGGGCTGTTAGCTTAAAGCCTTGTGGAGATATGAATGGTTGCCACGAGGAGATAACCGAAAATATCTTTGCTGCATTGCTACTGGGGATGCCCGATATCTTATTTACCACTTCGCCTTTATAGTGGGGTAGAAAGGTTACTCCATTTTCTTCCTCGTTTGTGTCCTGACCGAAGGATGGCATATGCATAAGCGCAAATGCAACGATATAGAGGATATGCTTTTTCATTCGAGAATGATTAGGGGTTGTTGGTTTGATGGAAATTTCCTATTCTACCTATAGGGATTTGCTATGGGCAAGAATACATCGTACATATCCTTTGCAAATTCTTTTACCAATGCCAGTGCTGCCACCTCGGGTGTTTGGGTTGCATTTAGGTTGATGCCGGTTTGCTCGTTCAGCAAGTTATTCTTCAGGGTTTGTATCTGGGTAATCAGTACAATCATTTTGGGCAGGTCTGCTTCTTTTTTGGCGATAAGCAGCTTTTTCTTAGGAGTCATGTGGCTGCAGTATGCTTCGTAGCAGGGCTGCTCGTTTTTAGCCAAATACTCTTCTATAGCTTTCTCGTTAATGCAGTGTTCTCCCTGATACCTAGGTTCAGGAGCGTTTCTGCGCACTTTTTCGAGACAGGTGTCGAGTTTGGTTTTTGCTAATCTTTCTTGCTTGTCGAAGTCGAGCTGCATGGCCGACCAGCTGGTGGTATATGCGGCAAACTCTTTTTCTAGTTTGCTGATTTCTTCGCTATTGTTGTAGAGTTTTTTGTCCTGAGCCTGTTTCTGCTTGGCTTTCCCCGTTTTTGCGTAGGCTTTGGCCCACTGCTCTTGCTCGGCTTCGCTCATGTTCTCGATCTTTTTTATATCCTCTACGCTCATGCCGTATTGCTCGAGTACTTTTTGCTGCATCAGCTTTTCGCCTTCGGCCTCATTGTCGGAGTTCGAAAGCTTATTTAACTTTTGCTGCGATATGCCGGTCTTCTTAGAGAGGCTTTGCATCATCTGGTTTTGCGTGGGTTGTAGCTGCTCAATGCGTTCAACATCGACCTCTATCGCCTCTATTACCATTAGAATGAGGGATCGATAGCTGTCTTCATCTGCGCTCGAAATGCTGCAGATGTTCTCGGGTAGGGGTGGCAGCTGCGATAAATGCTTTTGTGCTAGATTCTGAGCTAAGAGGGTTTGGCTCCAAAGCAGCGTGCAAACAATGATTAAGGTGGTTTTCATCTGAAAAAATTGCTAGTGCATGAAACACCCATATGATTGCTTCATTTTAAAGGGCTTTTTATATGGGTGTTTCCTGTTTTATTTTTTGAATTTTATTCCTTTCAGTATTATAGGAATGTCTTTGGCTAGCATGCCAAAGCTGTCGGCCGTGCTTCCAAACGATATGTTCTGGCACTTCCCGTTTACCATTACGTAGATGCTTTGCATCTTCATCTTTAGTACCATACCTCCTGCTTTTGCTGTGTAGGTATAGGTTGTGCTTTGGGCGTCTTGTCCGTCAACTTTTAGGAATTCATCTTTTGCAAAGGATGCATCGGAAAAGTACTTGCCAATTTGCTGTTTGGCAGTATTTACGGCATTACCCAGCGTTTTCCCGTTTAGTTGAGTTTCCTCCTTAATCATAAACGATGCCCCATTCTTTAGATATTGGTGCTCGAGCACCGATCCTTGTACCTTGGCCCATCCTGGAGGTGTGGTAACTGTAATGTTACCTTTGCTCCGTTGTGCAAATACCCCAAGGGTAAGCACAATTGCGCATAGAAGAAGTAGCGTTTTACGCATGGCTATCAATTTAAAATTAAACATTGAATAGCCACCGGATTATACTATTACCTTGTTGCTTGTGTATACCCGGTGGTTTGTTTATACGAAAAAATGGAGTGTAAGCTACTGCTTCACAAACTCCACCCTGCGGTTTTTCGCGCGGCCTTCGGGGGTGTCGTTGTTATCTATGGGCTTGCTCATTCCATGTCCCTTAGCCGAAAGACGACTGGCGCTAATTCCCATTTCCTTCAGTTTTTCGCACACTGCCTTAGCGCGTGATTCGGAAAGAGTTTGGTTTTGGGTTGTGTTGCCAGTATTGTCGGTGTGTCCTTCCACGGAGAATCTCAGGTCTGGGTATTTCTGGAGAATGGAAAATATCTCGTTGATGGTTCCCATCGACTGTGGCTTGATGGTTGCCTTGTTTACGTCGAATGTGATGCCGTAGGTTACAATTTTACCATCGGTAAGCAGCTTGTTATACAGAGGCACGGCGCCTTTGGCGATGCGAATGTTCTTAATGTGGAAAACGCTATTGTCTTCCGGTCCGCGGGCAAATAATTTTATTTTTACAGGTTTTTCGGTAATGTTCGGGATGTTGGCTACACGCTTGGCGTCCATATATACCTTCATTGCCCGTTTGTTGAACGACAAAGCGTAATGATGCCATCCTTGACTGTTGTCGTATGTGTCTTCGCTTGTTCTTTCGTTGGTATTGTTGTTCCAGTTAAACAAGAATCGGGTGTTGTCTTTCCAAAATTGCGAATTGGCGATTACTTCATCACTGTTGTTTATAAACTCAACGGCGGTTTCACCTTCCGCCCCGTCGATGAGCAAATCAAATTCCAATGTAAATTCATCGGGAAGTTTGAAAGATTTGTCTCTAAAAAGAGGCGTGATATAGGTAAAACCAACAATGGCAAGTGTATTCTCGCCGTTGACTTGGGCAACCTCGGCATTCCCTTCCACTAAGTCCCATTTGCTTGGGAATTCGCCCTTCTGTTCTCCTTTTAGGTCGTCTTCAAAAATCACCTCGTTGCCGGGTACAAAGTCGTATTTTGTATAGGAAACATCAGCTCGTTGCTGTGTGGCTTTTGGCGATGATGCCTCCATTTCTTCGTTGCTTGTTTCTCCACCTTTTTGGGTAGAAGCACCTTTTTTCCCTTTTTTAGCCGACTTCTTTACGGCATCTTCGGTTTTATCAAGCCCTTTGTCTATGGCTTCTTCGCTTTTGTTCTCGATGCGCTCTTCAACTTTTTCGACAGCCTTTTCTTTTACCCGGTTGCCCATTTTTTCGATCCAAGTTTGGGCCGATAGGCTATTGGAGGTTCCAAATAGGAGAAAAGCCACAACAATTAACGGTAATGCGTTTTTTGTTAGAATTGTAGTTCTTTGTTTATTCATAATATCCGGTTTTAATTGGCTTAAAAATAGTAAAAAAGAAACAAAGTGTACAAAAAGTGTGCTGGTTTTAACTAAACCTCTTTTGTTCGTAGTTTTTATTCATGATATCATGACGCACGACAAATGCGTCACGAGAGGCCTCGGTAAGGTTGGTATAGTCTGTTAAGTGCAGTTGATATACGATGCAGGGCTAGGCAGTTTCTCTGTTTTTCTGTTGGTTTGATTATTGCTCCGAATGGTTATATTTATTGCAAGGCATTGTCGAATACAAAAAGCGTGTTACTGAATTTGAGGATGTATGCCCTAATCGTTTTAATCTAAACATTATGAAGAAACTACTAATCTGTGCGCTGCTTTTAGCCATGAGTTTTGTCTCGTTTGGGCAGCAACCCTACACCATTATTCCCTATCCCAACCAGTTGGATAAGCTGAGTGGTGCTTTTGAGTTTAAGCAAAATCTTAGCGTAACTCTTCCTCGTTCTTTTGCCTCGGAGTTAAAGTGGCTGACTGCAACTTTTAAGGACGAATATGGTATTGCTATAGCCACGAGCGCTAAAGGACAGGTTGTCTTTAAGCAGGATAAGACGATGGCAAATGAGGCTTATCGCTTGACAGTGGCTTCGGATAAAATAGCCATCGAGGCAGCAACACCTACTGGCTGTTTTTATGCGGTACAGTCGCTACGTCATCTTATGCAGCTTACCGGCACAGGGAACTACCGCATTGCGGCTTGTAAGATAGAGGACAAGCCTGCCTTTGGGTGGCGCGCTTTTATGCTCGACGAGTCGCGTAACTTTAAGGGTAAGGCTGTTGTTAAGCAGATGCTCGATCAGATGGCGCTGCTTAAGATGAACGTTTTCCATTGGCACCTAACCGACGATCAGGGTTGGCGTATCGAAATAAAGAAGTACCCTCTACTTACCGAGGTCGGCGCTTGGCGAGATAGCACCCAAAGCGGCATATGGCCTACCGGATGGAAGAGCACAACGTTCGACCCCAACGCCCACGGTGGGTACTACACCCAAGATGATATTCGCGAGATTGTAGCCTATGCTGCAGCACGACATATTACCATTGTCCCCGAGATAGAGATGCCCGGACATGCTTCGGCTGCTGTTGCCGCTTACCCTTGGTTGGGCACTACAGGCGAAGCCATTAAGGTGCCTAGCAGCTACGGTTTCCTTAAACCGGTAGTTTACAATATTGCCGACGAGCGCGTATATACCTTTATAGAGGATGTGCTTAAAGAGGTAATGGCGCTTTTCCCCAGCAAAGTGATTCATATTGGAGGCGATGAGGTTAACTACGATCCATGGAAGCAATGTACAGCCATAACCCAGCTCATGGAGCGCGAGGGCTTTAAGAACTACTCCGATGTGCAAATCTACTTTACCAATCGCGTGTCTAACTTTATCGATAGCCAGAAGCGCAGCATGATGGGATGGAACGAGATCTTAGGTAAGAATGTGCACGAATGGTCGAGCGAGAGCGACGCTACCGGCTCCTTGGCTAAGAGCTCCATTATTCACTTCTGGAAGGGCAAATCGGAGATGCTAAAGGATGCTATTACCAGAGGATATAGTGTGGTTAATTCCGATAATCCTTATACCTATCTCGATTACGACCATAAGGCAATTCCTTTGTCAAAAGCCTATTCGTTTAACCCCGTACCTCAAGGCATAAGCGAGAACGAGGCTAAGCAGGTATTGGGTCTTGGATGCCAAATGTGGTGCGAGTTTATCCCTAAGGTTACTGATCTTTACAGCCATGTTTTCCCTCGTATTGCCGCATATGCCGAGGTTGGTTGGACACAAACCGCCAATAAGGACTACGATCGCTTTACTAAGTCGCTTACCACGCTAAAGCGCTATTGGGATAGCAAGGGTATTACCTATTATACCGAGTAGTAGAGTTACAAAAATGAGTTGTTGGCGAGTCGATAGAGTGAATTCTGGGGCTCGCCAATTTTTTGTTCCATAACGAATAGGATGGCAGTAGAACCTGTGGATTGCTGCATCTTGTAGAATACATTTAACCACGTCGTGGTTGTTTATTCCGGGCAAATGCATTTAAAAATATAGGAGCGTTAAACAAGTAGGCTCACATAGTACCTCCCAATGTTTTGAAAGTTGAACATCGAAACTAGGTGAAAATAAAAAACAAAACACGGATACACTGAGACTCTGAGACTCAGAGTTCACGGAGGGAGTTTTTCTGGTTTGAGGTTTTTGATCCATTAATACTTTAGAACACAGAGTGCAACCTTCGGCTGCGAGAGGCTGTCCAAAAAGTATCAAGACAAACGTATCACGTATCAATAATACTTTTAAACCAGCCCCAGAGCATATTCTAAGGAGTGGGGCGTTTTCGTGATACGCATATCGTGCTACGTAATATTCCTTTTTGGACACCATCATTCCTCGTATGTTTGCATGCCCAAAAAAGAGAGGACCAATTGTACTCTGAGAGTTGTATTTTCGGAAGACGATTGGAGAAGGATAGAGAGCAACTGT